>JAHDXX010000191.1:4686-5597 GCA_023384025.1 Sphingomonadaceae bacterium | reverse complement strand
TTGCCCACCGGCCTGCAGCTGGGCACCGGCGTGGGCCCCGGGGGCCCCGGCAACGGCGAACGCGAGCAGTGCCCCCAGCCAGCGCATCAGAGTGCCAGCCGCGCCCCGACGAACGCACCCCGCCCCGCTTGGGCGTAACCGGCAGCGGTCTGGTACTGCGTGTCGAACACATTCTCGATCCGCCCGAACAGCTCCACCTTGTCACCGATCGGCAATGAGGCGCGAAGGGTGACCACTTCGTAGCCATCGAGCGGGACGAGGTTTCCGGCATCATCGAAACTGTCGCTGACCAGCCGGAGGTCAGCGCCGAGCGTCAGATCAGCCACTGGCGCCTGCCAGTCCGCCGATACGGTCAGCGCGTGGCGCGGGCGACGGGCCAGCGTGTTGCCGAGCCGCGCACTGCCCGGAGTGCGGTTCTCCGTCTCGGTGTAGGCATAGACTGCCCGTGTGCTGAGCTGTTCGCTTGGCTTGGCGCCGAATTCCAGCTCGAACCCCTGCGCGCGAACCTTGCCCAGGTTCTCGTAGAACCCGAACGGCCGGGTCGCGCACAGTGGCGCGGTGCTGCCGAAGCAGCTGGCGAACTCGATCTGGTCCTCGGCATCGCGGCGGAACAGGGTGGCCGCCCCGTAAAACGCGCGCGAAGCCATTGTCCGCTCGCCCAAGGCCAGGCCAAGATCGAAGCTGGTGCTCTTTTCCGGGCGTAGGCCTTCGTTGCCGAAATCGCTGAACAGCTGGAACAGGGTCGGCGCCTTGAACCCTTCGCCAACACTGGCGCGCAGGCGCAGGTCGTCGACAATTTCGTAGCTCAGGTCGCCGCCGAAACTCAGCGCGGTGCCGAACCGGGCATGGTCATCGATCCGCCCGCCGACCCGGGCAGAAAACCCGCCGTACTCGACCCCCAACTGGGTGTA
>JAHDXX010000191.1:0-4676 GCA_023384025.1 Sphingomonadaceae bacterium | reverse complement strand
CGCGTGCTGCGCCCGGCGTCGAACAGGGTGCGATAATCGCTCCATTCGTGCTCGCCGCCGAAGTGGACCAGCAGTGGGCCAATCGGACGCCATTCGCCGCGCAGGGCCACCCGGTCGCTGGTGCCCTTGCTGGTGAAGGTCGGGCCGAACGCGGGGTCGAGGTTGTCGCGCTCGGTCTCGGCGCGGCTGTAGCTGCCACTCACGAACAGCGGCCCGCTATCATGCACCGCGCCGGTGCTGGCAAACAGCTGGCGGGTTTCCTGCGTTTCCGGTGTATCGGCCAATGCGAATAGCGGCGCGGGAAAGCCGTCGATCTCGAGATCGCCCTCGGCATAGCGCGCACGGGCGTACACTTCGAAACTGTCCGACAGGTAAAGCCGCCCATGGCCGCCAACGGCCCATTGCTCGAACCCGTCCGCTTCGGTGCCTCCCGCAGCGGAGGAAAAGCCGTCGGTGCGGAAGTAGCTGGCGGAGGCGCCAAGGAACCCCCGGTCGCCGCCGATCCCGCCGGACACCGCCCCTGTCGCGGTATCGCGCGCCCCGTATTCAGCGCTAGCTTTCAGACCACTCTCGGCGCTGGTGGAAGCGACGACAACACCGCCAATCGCATCCGACCCCCACACGGTGGAGTTCGACGAACGCAGCACTTCGATCTTGTCGAGGTTCAGCGCCATGAGGTTGCCGAAGTCGAACCCGCCCCCGGGCGAGGCCGGATCGGCTACCCGCACCCCGTCGAGCACGACCAGCGTCTGCTCCGCTTCCGCTCCGCGCAGGCGCACACCGGTGAAGCCACCCGCCCCGCCGTTGCGGGTAGTGGTCAGGCCAGGGACCCGCTCCAGCACGCGGGTGAGGTCGGCACCCTGCACGCTGGCGATTTCCACCTCGCCCAAAATGGTGACGGGCTGGCCGGTTGCCACGACATTCATTGGGGTGCCGGAGGCGGTGATCGTTATCGCCGTCTCGGGCGGCCGGTACCCGCCGCCGGTCTTGATGGGTTCGGAATAGTATTCCTCCTCATCCTCCGGAACGTCTTGCGCCGAAACCGAGCTCGCCAAAGCAGCAAATGAAACACACAAAAACAGATATTTACGCATCAAACCTCCTGTCACAAGCGAAGTCGCTCATGACGGAGGGAGCACCGCGTATTCGGCGCTCTCCATCTGCTTCCGGTACACCCCGCCCGGCCGCTCGAACGACACGCACGGGCAGGTCTCCTGGCTCCCGGATCAGCGGCCCGCCCCGCCTTCCCAGCCGCGCCGAAGCGAAGCCAGTGGCATATGGGAGCGGCCCTCCCCGGTCACAGTTGCGGGGGCAGCGGAGGATTGGAACCTCCTTCCCTCTTAGTCCCGGTCTTGACCGGGCAACCCGTGACGTCGCGGCGGCCTTACGCCCATGACTGTACGGACGCAAGAACCGGCCCGTTAACCGCTTGTTTGCCGTGCAGCTTAACCGCGCTGTTCACCCTGTTCCCCTATGGGACAGGCCCCATCGAACCGCTCGCCTGCCCGGCCTGCCCCCTGCTACGCGCTCTGCGCGTAACCCACAGGAGCCTGCTTGACCCGTCGCCGCGCCCGCACTGCCCAGACGCCCCGCGTTTACGCCGGGCCGCGTCCGCGCGCGCCGCGGCAGAGCCTGGCCATGCGCCTGCGTGCAGCGTTTTCGGGCAAGCATCACGGACGGCGCCTGCTGGCGCTGGCAGCGGCAATCGGGGTCCCGGCCGTGGCCGCTCCGCTCGATTGGGGGTCGCAGCCGGAACCGGGCTTTGTCGCACCGGAGATGGCCGACCCGATGGCGTTCGAGCAGCCGGGGCAGAACTTCCCCGGATCGGCGTTCTATTTCATCGAGCAGGAAGCGCGCCTCAGCTACGACGTCGAGGCGGCTCCTGCCGTGCTGTTCGACCAGACCGGCACCGGCAATGCCGAAGCCGCCGAGCTGGCGCTGCGTGACACGGTCGGCCCCTCGGCGCGGGCCTTCTTCTCCGCCGGGACCGGGCTCGACCGGACCCGCGCACTCGATTGCCTCGCCACCGCGATCTATTACGAGGCGGCAAGCGAGTCGATCGGGGGCCAGCGCGCGGTGGCCCAGGTCGTGCTCAACCGGGTAGCCCACCCGACCTATCCCAACACGGTGTGCGGCGTCGTCTATCAGGGCAGCGAGCGCAAGACCGGGTGCCAGTTCAGTTTCACCTGTGACGGCTCGCTGCGCCGGGTGCCCTCGGCCTCCGCCATGGCGCGGGCGCGAATGGTGGCGCGCGATGCGCTGGCGGGCGAGGTCTACACACCGGTGGGCCTCGCAACCCATTACCATACGATCTGGATCTACCCCTACTGGGCACCCAGCCTCGACCATATCGGCACGATCGGTGCACACCGCTTCTACAAGTGGAAGGGTGCCGCCGGCCAGCCGGCCGCCTTCCGGGCCGGCTATGCCGGGGGTGAACCGGTGTCCGCCCCCAATGCCCGGCGGACTGACGACTTCGCCACATCCGCCCCCGATCCGGTCGCACTGGGCCGCATCTTCGAGGAAGAACGGCGCAAGGCCGAAGTGCAGAGCCGCGGCGCCGCCCCTGCGCGTGCACCCGCACCGACTTATGCTCCGGCCGTGCAGGAACGCGGCGGCGATGCGGTGTTCACCGCGGCGAACCTGCCCGATGGCGGCGGGGTCAAACAGGAATATGCCAATTCTGGACGGTGGATTTCGGACCCCGGCAAGCCGCGTCAGTAAGACCACGCAAAACAGGGTTAAACCACCATCAACCTTGCCCCGGAACCTTGTTTTAGTCCGCCAGGCGCTAAAGCAGCGACACCTCCTTTGAACCGGAAACCCTGCTCCATGACATTGCGCTTTGCCGCTGCCCGCATTGCTGCTGCTTCCCCCCTTGCCCGCGCGCTTTCGCGTCGCAGGCCCGGGGTTGCCGCCAACGACAACGGCACGGAAACCAACGACCACTTGCTCCACGCTGCGCTGCGCCATTTCGCACAGCATGGCCTTGGTGCAGCGCGCGATGCCCACAAGCGGGCGGAGCAGGCATTCTTCGCCGGCGACCGGGAAAGCTACCAGTGGTGGCTGGGCGTGTGCCGCACGCTGGACAAGCGGCTGGCCGCACGGCTCGAACACAAGGCCGCAACCTGCAACGGGCCACTGCTCTGAGGCGTAACCTTCGGAAAATCAGTGCGTAAGTCCGAATTAACCAATAAATGAGGTTGGCCGTCTAACCAGAGAGCATGGCAACACGCCCTCTCTGGCGGACGATCGCAAGCCTCGTCCCGCGCACCGGTGCCGACGCGCTCAACGAGCGGGTCCGGCGCACGCTGGTGCGCACTCTCTATACGCAGCCTTCCAGCCTTGCGATCGGGGCGATCAACGGCATCGCCGCGAGCGGTATCGCTGCCTATGCGAGCGGCTCGCAAACGCTGGCGATTGCGTCGCTGGTCCTCACGGTCATCGCTGTTCTCCGTGTGGCTGCCGCCTATGCCCTCTCGGCCGAGGACGATGGCCAGAGCACGACGATGCTCGAAATCGCTTACGAACTGGGTGCCTTCAGCTACGCGCTGGCACTTGGCACACTCGCGGCGCTCACTTTGCTGGTCAGCGCGCCGGCAGCCGTTGAAGTGCTGATGATCGCCAATGCTACTTGTTACGGCGTGGGTATCTGTGCCCGCAACGCAGGCCGCCCGACTATCGCGCTGGGGCAGCTGTTCCTGGTCTGCGCGCCGATCATTGCGGCTGCGCTCTATTTCGGCGGATTGCCTTACTACGCGCTGGCAGCGACGATGATCCTGCTGTTCCCGGCCATGGCCTCGATCACGCTCAACCTGTTCCGCGAACTGCGCCGCAGCATCAGCGAAGCCGAGCGCAATGCCGAGCTGGCCGAGAAGATGCGCATTCTCGCGCGGACCGACGTGGTCACCAACCTTTGCAACCGTGCGGGCCTCAACCACGAACTAGTCGAGCGGTTCATGGCGCTGTCGGAAGGGCAGCAGGCCGCGCTGTTCTGGATCGACCTCGACCGCTTCAAGGAAGTGAACGACCTGCTCGGCCATGCGGTCGGTGACCGCCTGCTGGTGGAAATCGCCAACCGGCTGCGCGATGCAAGCCCTGAAGGCGCGATTATCGCGCGCTTCGGCGGCGATGAGTTCGTGGTGTTCAGCGAAGTCGCGACACGACAGGATGCCGAACGCATCGCCAGCGAAGTTCATGCCGAGATCATGCGTACGGTGCGGATCGACGGCGACCGGCTGGAAGTGCGGGCTTCGCTTGGCGTAGCGGTGCTGCCGGATGACGGCGACGACGCCGACAAGCTGATGCAATCGGCGGACCTCGCGCTCTATCACGCCAAGGCCAATGGCCGGGCACAGACCTGCTTCTTCAACGAGTCGATGAGCCGCGACCTGATCCGTCGCCGCGAGATCGAAGCCGAACTGCGCGCCGCGATCCAGAAGGACGAGCTGTCGATCTTCTTCCAGCCGATCGTCGATCTTTCGAGCGGCAAGATCCGCAGTTTTGAAGCGCTGGTGCGCTGGTTCCATCCGGAGAAGGGCGAACTGCGCCCTGACGAATTCATTCCGGTGGCGGAAGAAACCGGGGTAATCGTCACGCTCGGCAACTGGATCACGGCCCAGGCCGCAAAGGCAGCCGCCCAGTGGCCTGACGACGTGACTGTCGCGGTCAACCTC
>JAHDXX010000190.1 GCA_023384025.1 Sphingomonadaceae bacterium | reverse complement strand
CAGCTCCTGCTCGTCCACGTGTTGCAACTGGCACCCGCCGCACTGCCCGAAGTGGCGGCACGCGGGCGCGACATGGTGCGGTCCATGCAGCAAAACCCCATCGGCTTGCAGCACATCCCCCGGTGCCGATCGGGCGGCAAAACGCCCGTCGGCCGTTACGCCATCGCCCTTGGCGGCGAGGCGGACAATCATTCCCGGTTCAGTCACAGGCAGGCCGCGTAGGCGGCTGGCACCATGTTCGCAAGTGCGCCGGCGGTGAACACCGGCCCGGCCAGCCGTGCGGCCTCGCCATGGAGCCAGAGCGCTTCACTGGCGGCGGCCAAGGGATCTGATCCGGTGGCGAGTCGGCTGGCAATCAGTCCGGCAAGCACGTCCCCGGTTCCGGCGGTCGAGAGCCAGCTCGACACAGCCGGAGCGAGAACCATGCCGAGATCGCGCTGGAACACCACCGTGTCCGGCCCCTTGGCGACGACCGTCGCATCAGTCAGCCAGTCGAGTTCGATCGCCTGATGCACCTTGTCGGCCAGCGACCCCTTGTTGGGCGGGGTACCGAAGGCCTTGGCCATGGTTGCAAGCTCGCCCGCATGTGGCGTGACGACAATGGGCCTGTTGCTCGGGGCGGGCCAGCGATCTGGCGCAGCCAGCATGAGCGCGTCGGCATCGAGCACGGTCGGCACTTCGCGCTTGAGAAAGAGCACTTGTTCCAGCCGCTGCACCGCCAGATCGTCGCGCCCGAGGCCCGGCCCGACCAGCACGCTGGCAATGCGCGGGTCAGCCAGAGCCTCGCCCAATGGACGCTGGTCGACCACCAGATCGGCGGGCGCAGCCACTTGCGCTCCATCCGTCAGCAGCTTGACGTACCCTGCTCCGCCATGTTGCGCCGACTGTGCCGCGAGAAGCGCTGCGCCCGGCATCGCGCCCGCGACCACGGCGACCAGCCCGCGGGTATATTTGTGCGCGCCGCGCGGCGGAGCCATGAAGTGCGGCCTGGCCAGCACACGCGGCGTCACGAAATCGCGCTGCGCCTCGGCATCGACATCGATCCCGACCAAGTGCATCGAGCCCATGTGTTGCGCCGCGGGCATCAGGTAATGCGCCCATTTCCAGGCACCCAATGCGAGCGTCAGGTCATAACGCGGCAAGGGTGAGAGCACCGCACCACTGTCACTCTGCACCCCACTCGGCAGGTCGACGGCAATGCAATGGTGATGGCGGCTGGCAAGGCCCTGCAACAGGTTGACGAGTTCGTCTGACAGGCCCCGCGTCAGCCCGCTGCCGAACAGGCAATCGACCAGGACGGCGCCCGAAACATCCGATCCATCGGCGAGAATCTCACCTTGATAACGCTGGCGCGCGTTGCGGGCGGCATCAGTCTGCGGCTCCCTCGGAGCGACGACCCGTACCGCCAGCCCGCGCTCGCGCAGCACCTGTGCGATAACATAGCCATCACCGCCATTGTTGCCCGGGCCGCACAGTACGGTGACTGCCCTGCCTGAGGCCATGCGCCAGACATATTCGGCAGCGCCTCGCCCGGCCCGCTCCATCAGCGCATCGACCGACACGCCGCTGTCGAACACCGCCTGCTCCGCCGCCTGCATCTGGGCGACGGTCAGAACCAGATCACTCCCCCGCGGCATCGGCTTTCGCGCGGGTGGGGAATCGGTAGCGGTCACCCCCTACCTTGACCACCAGCGTATCGCCTTCCAGTGACTGCTCGACCACGTCAGCGCCATCGTACGCGGCAATACCGGCACCATCGGGCAGTTGTTCGAACCGGCGGAAGCCGCCATTGGCGTGACGGACGATCAGCACCTGCGCATCGCCATCGGTGGTGCGTTCGATCAGGCAATCGGGGCCGAAGTCGGACCCGGGGCCAATCGCACATTCGATCGCGTCCGCGCCCTCTTCCGCCTGCGCCTGCACTTCCTCGCCCTGCGAACAGGCCGGGGCCACGAGCAAGACCGCTATTGCACTAGATATCCGCAAAGACATGGCGTTCCGCTTTCGCGCCGGGATGGGTCACAGCACCCTTGCTGGCCGGCCCGACATTCTGGGCATAGCGCCACAAGGCCCCCGATTGATAGTCGTTGGTGCGCGCCTGCCAGTTCTTGCGCCGTTCGGCCAGCGTGGCTTCGTCGACATGGAGGTCGATCGTCCCCTTTGTCGCGTCGATGCTGATCGTGTCGCCATCCTCGACCAGCGCGATTGGTCCGCAATCGGCGGCTTCGGGGCCAACATGGCCGATGCAGAACCCGCGCGTCGCGCCGGAGAAGCGCCCGTCGGTGATCAGCGCGACCTTCTCGCCCATCCCCAGACCGTAAAGCGCGGCGGTGGTGGAGAGCATCTCGCGCATGCCGGGGCCGCCCTTGGGCCCTTCGTAGCGGATCACCACCACGCAACCTTCGGCAATATCGCGTGCCTCGACTGCGGCGAAAGCGTCTTCCTCGCAGTCGAACACCCGCGCCGGGCCGGTGAACTCCAGACGCGCCATCCCGGCGACCTTCACGATCGCCCCGTCAGGCGCGAGCGAGCAGTTGAGGCCGACGACGCCGCCGGTCGGGGTGAGCGGGGTCTTCACATCGTAGAACACCTTCTGGTCGGGGTTCCAGGTGATCTCGTCGAGGTTCTCGCCAATGGTCTTGCCGGTGACAGTGAACGGATTGGGATCGAGGAACCCGCCGTCGAGCAGGGTCTTCATCGCCATGTAGACCCCGCCCGCTTCGTGCATGTCCTTGGCGACATACTGCCCGCCCGGCTTCAGGTCAGCGATGTAGGGGGTCGACTTGAAGATCTCCGCCACATCGAACAAGTCGAAATCGATCCCGCACTCGCTCGCCATCGCGGGAAGGTGAAGCGCGGCGTTAGTCGACCCGCCCGTGGCGGCGACCACCCGCGCGGCGTTCTCGAACGCAGCGCGGGTGCAGATGTCGCGCGGGCGCAGGTTGCGCTCCAGCAGGGCCATGACCTGGCGCCCGGCTGCAATCGCAATTTCCTCGCGCGACCTGTATGGAGCGGGCGCCATGTTGCTGTTCGGCAAGCTCAATCCGATTGCCTCGCCCACGCAGGCCATGGTGTTGGCGGTGAACTGACCACCGCATGCACCGTGGCCGGGGCACGCGACCTTTTCCAGCGCAATCAGTTCCTGCAGCGGGCAATTGCCTGCCGCATGCTGGCCGACCGCTTCGAACACGTCGACCACGGTCACGTCCTTGCCATGGAAGGTGCCCGGCAGGATCGAGCCGCCGTAGACGAAGATCGAGGGAACATTGAGCCGCAGCATGGCCATCATCATGCCGGGCAGGCTCTTGTCGCACCCGGCGAACCCGACCAGCGCGTCATAGCAGTGCCCACGCACCGACAGTTCGACCGAGTCGGCGATGACTTCGCGGCTGACCAGCGAGCTCTTCATCCCCTGGTGGCCCATGGCGATGCCGTCGGTCACGGTGATGGTGTTGAACCGGCGCGGCATCCCGCCCGCCTCGTTCACACCCTGGCGGCAGATGTCCGCCTGCGCATCGAGCGTGGTGTTGCACGGGGCGCTGTCGTTGCCAGCGCTGGCAATGCCGACGAAGGGCCGGGCGATCTCTTCCTCGGTCAGCCCCATGGCGTAGTAGTAGGAGCGGTGCGGCGCGCGTTCCGGGCCAACCGAAACGTGGCGGCTGGGCAGGCGGCTCTTGTCGAACTTGGCGGTCATCGGTCCCTCTTCGTCTCTCATGCCGCCATCGCGGGCTTGGCCAGCCCGGTCAAGCGAGACGAACTATGGCGCGCCCTAGCCGTGCTGCAACTGGCGGACGACCTGTTCGAGGATCGGCGCAACCAGTGCGGCCCAGCGTGCCTGCCCGGCCGGGTCGCCGATCAGGTCCTGCCGCACCTCCAGCCCGAAATAGGGAATACCGTTGGCTTCGGCATGGCGGTTCATGGTCGCGTTGAGCAGCTTGCCCGAATAGGGCAGCTGGTCGCCGACAGTGAGCCCGGCTGCGGCGAGCAACGGGATGGCGAGGCGCCCGCCCCGCTCGTCGGCATTGTACAGCACCCCGCAATGCCACGGGCGCGGCTCGTCGCTGCTGGCAAGCTGCGGGGTGAAGCTGTGCAGCGACAGGATCAGCGCCGGGCGGTGCGCCGCCAGCAGCGCTTCGAGCGCGTGGTGATAGGGGCGGAAGAACCGCATGAGCCGCGCCTCGTGCCCTTCGTGGTCAAGCGCGTTGCCCGGAATCGCATGGCCATCGCTGGCGATGGGGATGACGGCCGGCTGGTGCTCGTCGCGGTTGAAGTCGCACACCAGGCGGCTGACGTTGCCAAGGAAGGCAGCGCAGCCGGTGTCGCGTACCAGCGATTCGGCGACACCTGCTACGCCGATATCGACCGCGATATGCTGGTCAAGCAGGGCCGGGTCGATGCCGAGGTCGATATCCTCCGGCACCCGATTGGAGGCATGGTCGGACACGACCAGCACCCCGCCCGCGCGGGGGGTGCCGAGGATGCGGTAGGCCTCTGCCATCATCACCCTCCGTTCGTGTCGAGCGCAGTCGAGACACGGTGCGCACAGTGTCTCGACTGACGACAGAAAGTCGGCAGTTAACCCTGAGCCTTCCGAAGGGCTCGACACGAACGGAACACGGTTCTGTGGTCTTTCACCGCAGCGCCCCCACCATGGTCCACCAATCTGGCGGCATGTCGGCCCGCGCGGCATCGCGTGCTTCAGCCGTGTCGTAGAGCGCAAAGCAGGTCGCGCCTGAGCCGGACATGCGGGCGAGCCACGGGTTGGTCGCTCGCAGGGCCGCGAGCACCTCGGCGATTACCGGGCAGAGCGAAATGGCCGGGGCTTCGAGATCGTTGCGCCCCTCCCGCGCGATCTTGCTGGCGGGGCCTTCGGGCAGCGGGCCACGGTCAATCCCGTCCCACGCCTTGAACACCGGGCCAGTCGAGAGCGGCACGCGCGGGTTGACCAGCAGCACGGGCGATCCGGCGAGATCGTCCTCAACCTCGACCTGCTCGGTGCCGGTGCCGAGGCCGATATGGGTCTTGCTGAGCACGCAGGCGGGCACGTCGGCACCAAGCTTCGCTGCGCGCGCCTGCCAGTCATCGGGCAATCCGTGAAGCGCTTCGACGATCCGGAACACCGCCCCCGCATCCGCCGACCCGCCGCCAAGGCCAGCCGCGACGGGGAGATTTTTCTCCAGCGTAACGGCGAGGCCCTGCGGGCGCGGGAGCGCATTGAGAGCGCGGGCGACGAGGTTGTCACTCCCTCGCCCTAGAGGGGGAGGGTCGGGGTGGGGGTGTTCTGCCGTCGATAGGGCAGCCCCCCCACCCCCAACCCCTCCCCCAAGGGAGGGGGGTAAAGGTGAGAGCAAGCCCGAGAACTCACCCACCACATGCAGGCTATCCTGTGCGGCCGGCGCAGCGCTCAGCACATCGCCCGCATCGACGAAGGCGAACAGGGTCTCAAGCTCGTGATACCCGTCCTCCCGCCGCCTGCGGACATGCAGCGCAAGGTTGATCTTGGCGTAGGCGGTTTCGCGCATCATTCCTCCCCCATCGGGGGAGGGGGACCATCCATAGGATGGTGGAGGGGCACAGGCCGCTGGACCGCCATCCGCTCAAGCCGCATTCGGCAAATTTCGACAATTCTTCCCACAACCGGCTCGATATCCTCGAGAATCGCACGCGCCGGAGCGCGAGTGGTCGCGATATGCTGCGACCGCAGCCATTCCGAGCGCCTTCGATCCCGCTCGATCACAGTTGCGCTGTCGTGCGCTAAACCGTCCACTTCAATCGCCAACCGGGCCCGGGCACAGAAAAAGTCGAGCACATACACCCCCGCCGGGTGCTGTCGCCGAAACTTGAACCCGCCGGGGCGTTTGCGCAATTCCCGCCACAGCAATCCTTCGGGCAGTGTCATCTCACTACGCAACTTGCGAGCGAGCTTCAGGGTATCGCGAGGTCCGGTGATCACGCCTGTGCCCCTCCACCATCCTTCGACAAGCTCAGGATGGTCCCCCTCCCCGTGCCGGG
>JAHDXX010000189.1 GCA_023384025.1 Sphingomonadaceae bacterium | reverse complement strand
CGGCGCTGGCCCACCTCCAGCCGGTGGTCAGCGACCTCATGGCGAAGGCGCGCGATGCGGACATGCACTTCACCATCGATGCCGAGGAAGCCGAGCGTCTGGAGCTGTCCATGGCGCTGATCGAGCGGCTGGTGGCGGACGATGCGCTGTTCGCGCGCGCCGATGGCACGCAATGGGAAGGCTTCGGGCTGGCGGTCCAGGCCTACCAGAAACGCGCGGTGCAACTGTGCGACTGGGTGGCGAAGCTCCCCCGGCGCCATGGCCGCCGCCTGATGGTGCGACTGGTCAAGGGTGCGTACTGGGACAGCGAGATAAAGCTGAGCCAGGTCGGGGGCTACACCGATTACCCGGTGTTTACCCGCAAGATCGCGACCGACGTTTCCTATCTCGTGTGCGCCACACGCTTGCTGGAAGCAAGCGACGTAATCTACCCCGCCTTCGCGACCCACAACGCCTATACAATTGGTGCAATAAAGGCGCTGGCCGGTGACAGGGCGTTCGAATACCAGCGCCTCCACGGCATGGGCGAAGATGTCTATGGCGAACTGGCCCGGATCGAAGGCAACAGCCCCACGCCGGTGCGGATCTATGCGCCCGTGGGGGGACACAAGGACCTGCTCGCCTATCTCGTCCGCCGCTTGCTGGAAAACGGCGCCAACAGCAGCTTCGTCAACCGCATGGCCGATGCCGAAGTGCCGGTGGCCGAGCTGGTGACCGACCCGGTGGCAGACCTTGCCGCGCTCGAGCCGAAGCGGAACCCGGCAATCCCGCTGCCGACCGACATTTTCCCCGCGCGCACCAACAGCGCCGGGGTCGACTGTGCCGACCCGCTGGTGCGCGGTCCGCTGCTGGAAGGGCTGCGCGCGCTGGAAGGTGCGATGTGGAAGGCGGGTCCCAGCCTGCCGGCCGGCGAACCCGGGCAGACCCGCGCGATTGTCAGCCCGCAGGATCATGCCCGGCAGGTCGGGATCGTGACCGAGGCGAGCCCGGCCGATATCGATCACGCGATTACCACCGCTTTGGCGATCCAGCCCGGCTGGTGCGCGCTCGGCGGGGAGAAGCGCGCGCTGTTGCTGGAAGCCGCCGCTGACCTGTTCGAGGCACATCGCGACGAGTTCCTCAGCCTGTGCCAGCGCGAAGCGGGCAAGACCCTGCTCGACAGCGTGCTGGAGCTGCGCGAAGCGGTCGACTTCCTGCGCTATTATGCGGGTGAGGCGCGGCGCCTGTTCAGCGCGCCCTTTCCGCTGCCAGGCCCGACCGGTGAGGAAAACCGGCTCAGCCACCATGGTCGGGGTGTGTTTGCGACGATCAGCCCGTGGAACTTCCCGCTGGCGATCTTCATCGGCCCTGCTGCTGCCGCGCTTGCCGCTGGCAATACCGTCGTCGCGAAACCGGCCGAGCAGACCCCGCTGATCGCCAGCCTCGCGGTGCGGCTGTGCCATGAGGCGGGTATCCCGCAAGAGGTCTTCCACCTGCTGCCGGGCGACGGCAAGGTCGGTGCGGCAATCACTTCCGATCCGCGCATTGCCGGGGTCGCCTTCACCGGCTCGACCGAGACTGCGCGCGCGATCAACCGCAGCCTTGCCGGTCGTGATGGCCCGCTCGGCATCCTGATCGCCGAGACCGGCGGGCAGAATGCGATGATCGTCGACAGCTCGGCCCTGCCCGAACAGGTGACCCGCGACGTGGTGGGAAGCGCGTTCCAGAGTGCGGGCCAGCGCTGTTCTGCCCTGCGGGTGCTGTATCTTCAGGAAGATGTCGCTGATGGCATGCTGGAGATGATCAAGGGCGCATTCGAGACGCTGGTCACGGGCGATCCGGCGGAGCTTGCCACGGACGTTGGCCCGGTGATCGACCAGGAGGCCTGGTACAATCTGGAAGGCCATGTCCATGCAATGGCGGCCGACGGGTATCCGGTCAGCCGCCTCGGGCAGTCGTCCGACCGGCACGGCTGGTTCGTCGCCCCGACGATCATCGAGATCCCGTCGATCGCCGTGCTGGAACGCGAGCAGTTTGGCCCGATCCTGCACGTCGTCCGCTTCCGCGCCGACCAGCTGGAACAGGTGATCGATGAGATCAACGCGACCGGATATGGTCTGACGCTGGGCCTGCATAGCCGGATCGCGGCGACCCGCCGCCTGGTCGAGGCGCGCGCGCGGGTCGGCAATTTCTACGTCAACCGCAACCAGATCGGCGCGGTGGTGGAAAGCCAGCCGTTCGGCGGCGAGGGACTGTCGGGCACCGGGCCCAAGGCGGGCGGGCCGCACTATGTGGCGCGCTTTGCGACGGAACGGGTGGTGTGCATCGACACGACGGCAGCGGGCGGCAACGCCACGCTGCTCGCCAGCTGAGCAGCGATTGCACTGCGCGGCACAGTCTTGCTAAAGCGCCCGCGATGACCCGTGCCATTGCTCTGTTCGTCTCGCTGCTGGCGCTGCTTGCGCCTGCAAGCGCCAGCGCCGAAGTGCTGCTCAGCTTCCATTCGTTCAGCGGCTCGGTGTTCTCCGGGCGCTATCCGCACACCTTCATCGTGCTGGAAGGCACGCTCGATTCAACCGGAGAGCGGATCAACGAGAACTACGGGTTCACCGCCAGGGAAGTGAGCCGCGAGGTCCTGCAGGGCCCGGTCGAGCACATGATCCAGGTCGAACCGCCGAAGTACATTGCCGAGACCAAGCGGCATTTCACCGTGAAGCTGAGCGATGCGCAATATCGCCAGATCAAGGCGGAAGTGGAGCGCTGGCGTACGGCACCGGGCAAGTACTATGATCTCGACCGGCGCAACTGCATCCATTTTGTCGGCGCCATGGCCGACATCGTCGGAATCAAGGTCAACTATCCCCAATCGATGCTGCGCAAGCCGCGCCAGTGGCTGGACCACCTGTCCAAGCTCAACCCCTGGCTCGGTGCTCCACCCAGGAAGCGGCGCAAGTAACGGGGGACAGCGCGCGCACCATCTTGCCCGCGCGGCCATGGTGGGGAATCACATCGCCATGGCGATTCTTTCCGACAAGTGGATCCGTACCCAGGCGCTCGAACATGGCATGATCGAGCCGTTCGTGGAGGCGCAGCGGCGCGAGGGGTGCATCTCCTTCGGTCTGTCGAGCTATGGCTACGACGCGCGTGTGGCGCCCGAATTCAAGATCTTTACCAATGTCGATTCGAGCGTGGTCGATCCCAAGCAGTTCGATCCGAAAAGCTTCGTCGACCGCGAGACCGATGTCTGCATCATCCCACCCAACAGCTTCGCGCTGGCCCGCACGGTCGAATATTTCCGCGTGCCGGAAGACGTGCTGGTGATCTGCCTCGGCAAGAGCACCTATGCCCGGTGCGGAATCATCGTCAATGTCACCCCGCTGGAGCCGGGCTGGGAAGGGCACGTGACGCTGGAATTTTCCAACACCACCCCGCTCCCGGCCAAGATCTACGCCAACGAAGGCGCGTGCCAGTTCCTGTTCCTGCAAGGCAACGAGCGCTGCGAGACCAGCTACAAGGACCGCGCCGGCAAATACATGGGCCAGCGCGGCGTGACCCTGCCGCGGCTGTGATGGCAAGCGCACCGCTCTTCGACCAGTGGCGGGCCCGCTCCCCGCACTATGACGATACGCACGAAGCGGTTGCAGATACCGTCCGGGCGTTCGTCACCCGCGAGATCATGCCGCATGTTGCCGAATGGGAAGCGGCAGGCGAACTGCCGCGCGAACTCCACCGCAAGGCGGCCGAGGCCGGGGTGCTGGGGCTGGGCTATCCGGCGGAATACGGCGGTGCTGGCGAGGGGTTCGACCCGTTCCATTCGCTGGTCCAGTCAGAAGAGCTGTGCCGACCCGGCGCGGGCGGCATTCCGGCTTCGCTGATGACCCACGGCATCGGCTTGCCACCGGTGCTGGCGATGGGCAGCGAGGAACTGAAGGCGCGCATTGCACCTGCGGTGCTGGCGGGTGAGACAATCATCTGTCTCGGCATCACCGAGCCGGGCGGTGGTTCCGACGTCGCCAACCTCAAGACCCGGGCCGAGCGGCGCGGCGACCATTACGTCGTCAATGGCGAGAAGACCTTCATCACCTCAGGCGTACGGGCGGACCATATTACGCTCGCGGTTCGGACCGGTGGCGCAGGCATGGGCGGGATCTCGCTGCTGCTGGTCGAGCTGGACCGGCCGGGTGTGAGCCGCACCCCGCTGGCGAAGATGGGCTGGCATGCATCCGATACCGCGACGATCCATTTCGATGACGTCGAAGTGCCGGTGGAGAACCTGATCGGCCCGGAGAACGGCGGTTTTGCCGGGATCATGCGCAACTTCAACGGAGAGCGGCTGGGCATGGCGCAGCAGGCGGCGGCCTATGCCCGCCTGTGCTTCGAGGATGCATTGGACTGGGCGCAGCAGCGCGAGACCTTCGGCCGCCCGCTCGCCACCCGGCAGGCGATCCGGCACAAGCTCGCCGCCATGCTCCAGCGCATCCATGCGACGCAGGCGATGATCGACCAGTGCGCGTGGACCGTGCAGCACGGCTGCGCAGCGCCGGGCGACTTTGCCTTGCTCAAGGTGCAGGCGACCCAGACGATGGAGTTCTGCGCGCGCGAGGCGTGCCAGATCCTCGGCGGTGCCAGCTTCATGCGCGGCGCGCGGGTCGAGCGAATCTATCGCGAAGTGCGCGTGATGGCGATCGGCGGTGGTTCGGAGGAGATCATGTACGACCTCGCCAGCCGCCAGTTCCGGTTCTGACCGGCGCGCGCCATTCCGTAACGGCTTTGACTCCGCCCGGCGCGCAGCGCATTCAGGCGCGCAAAGGAGACTGTCATGGCAGAGCGTGAATTCGACATCATCGTCTATGGTGCCACCGGCTACACCGGCCGTCTGGTCGCCGAGCATTTCGTGCGCGAATACCACGGTAAGGCCGATGCGCCGAAATGGGCCATGGCCGGGCGCAGCCTCGCCAAGCTGCAGGAAGTGCGCGATGAAATCGGTGCGCCGGCGGACACTCCGCTGGTGATTGCCGACGCCGATGATCCGGCCAGCCTGGAGGCGATGTGCAACCGCACCCGGGTGGTGCTGACCACGGTCGGCCCATACCAGCTTTATGGCGACGCGCTGGTTGCGGCCTGCGTCAAGACCGGCACCGATTATGCCGACCTGTGCGGCGAACCGGTGTGGATGCGCCAGAAGATCGACGAACACATGGCTGCGGCGCAGGCGAGCGGCGCGCATATCTGCTTTTCCAGCGGGTTCGATTCGATTCCGTTCGATCTCGGCGTGCTGATGACGCAGAAGGAAGCCGTCGCCCGCTTCGGCAAGCCTGCACCGCGCGTGAAAGGCCGCGTGCGGGCGATGGCCGGGGGCGCCTCGGGCGGGACGGTCGCCAGCCTGACCGAAACCCTGAAAGCGGTTGCCAAGCAGCCCACGCTGTTCGCGATCCTGCGTTCGAGCTTCGGTCTGACGCCCGGGTTCGAAGGCCCGGATCAGCCCTCGGGCATGATCCCCGGTTACGAGGAGAAGTTCGGCAAATGGGCCGCGCCGTTCGTGATGGCGCCGATCAACACCAAAAATGTCCACCGCACCAACTTCCTGCTCGGCCATCCGTGGGGCGCGGACTTCGTCTACGACGAGATGATCCTCACCAGCCCGGGCGAGGCCGGCAAGAAGATGGCCGAGGGCGCAGTCGAGCTGATGAAGAACCCGTTCGGCGCCAAGCCGCCCAAGCCGGGCGAAGGCCCGACCCCGGAAGAGCGCGAGAACGGGTTCTACGATGTCGCCTTCCTCGCCGAGATGCCCGACGGGCAATCGCTGGTTTATGGCGTGAAGGGCAAATACGATCCGGGCTATGGCTCGACCAGCCGGATGCTGGCGGAAACCGGCATCGCGTTGCTGTCATGCGACAAGCCCGGCGGGATCGGCACGCCGGGATCGTTCCTGGGCGAAGCGCTGGTCGAGCGCCTGCGCGAACACGCCGAGATCAGCTTCGCAGCGGAAGACTGACTAGGCGCAGACCACCCGCCCCGCCTCCCCGCCCGGCCACCAAAGCATAATGGCATCATTGGTGGC
>JAHDXX010000188.1 GCA_023384025.1 Sphingomonadaceae bacterium | reverse complement strand
TCGATTACTTCGACCCCGGCCTGGCGCAGCCAGGCGACATTGCGCTGCGTCGCCTCGTGCTCCCACATACGCACATTCATCGCGGGCACGACCATGACCGGCTTGTCGGTCGCAAGGATCAGCGTGGTCGCGAGATCGTCCGCAATCCCCGCCGCCATCTTGGCGAGCAGGTCCGCCGTCGCCGGGCAGACCACCACCAGATCCGCTTCGCGGCTGAGCTGGATATGGCCCATCTCGGCTTCGTTCCTCAGGTCCCACAGCGTGGTATAGACTGGGTTTTCGCTCAATGCGGCGAGCGCCATCGGGGTCACGAACTGCTGCCCGCCCTGCGTGACCACGCACGTCACGGAGCCGCCACCCTTGCGCACCAGCCGCACCAGCTCGCACGATTTGTATGCAGCAATCCCCCCGCCGACGACGAGCAGGATGCGCGGAAAACCGGTCGCGCTCACCCGCGCGATCCGCCGCTACAGTGCCTGGTGCCCGGTGTGGGCGTCATCGACCCGATCCCCTGTTGTCCTGCCATGTGCGGCCAAGGTTAACCGTGCTGGCAGCCGCGCGCCAGCCCCCGTCGCAGCGGCTTGGCCTGTCAGGGATAATTTTGTCTGGCGACATATCCCTAGCGGCTTGGTAACCTGCCGTACGAAAAGCGGGGAGAGCGAGAATGCGGCTAATTCTGACCGGGCTGATTTTTGCGGCAGGGCTGTTGTTCCTATTCATTGGCGTCGGGTTTCTGGTCGACCCGGTCGCGTCAGGCACCGACTTCGGCCTGAACGCTTCCACCGCGCAGGGCCTTGCCACCATGCGCGCCGACATGACCGCGTTCTTCGTGGTCGCGGCAGTGTGCATGATGATCGGTGCGTGGCGCCGGAACGGCGACCTGTTGCTGGTCCCGGCCGGCCTGTTCGGCATCGCCCTGCTGGGCCGCTGTGTCGGGCGGGCGATCGACGGGCCGTGGGATGGCTACTGGACGCCGATGCTGGTCGAAGGTGTGATGGTGATCCTGCTGCTGATCGCCAGCCGGGTGCTGCCGCACCGGGTCGGCTAGAACCAGCCGAGTGATTGCGCGGCAAATACCGCGCCTGCACCGATCGCTGCCGTGAGCAGGTAACCCGGCCAGCGCCGTTCGCTGCGCTGGCGCTTGTCCCACATCAGCTCGATCTCGGGCAGCGGCGGCGGTTCGGGTGCACCGCCCTTGGGCGGGTATTGATCTTCCAGCCGCCGGACCAGCGCGGGAATGCGCAGCAGGGTATCGGTATCTTCGCGAATGCGGTCGGCCAGCGCCGCTTCCGGCCCCAGCTCGCCGCGGATCCATTCGCGCACGAACGGGGCCGACACGTCCCACATGTTGATTTCGGGGTGGAGCTGGGTCGCGATCCCTTCGACCATGACCATGGTCTTCTGCAGCAACAACAGGTGCGGCTGGGTCTGCATGTCGAAATCGCGGGTGATGGCGAACAGCCCGTCAAGCATCTGGCCAACGCTGAGTTCGCTCACCGGCTTGCCACGCATTGGCTCTCCTACGGCACGCAGCGCAGTCGCGAACTCGTCGACGTTGTGGTAACTCGGCACGTACTGCGCCTCGAAATGGATTTCCGCCACCCGGCGATAATTGCCGGTGGTCAGCCCATAGAGAATTTCCGCCAGCCACATCCGCGCGCGCCGGTCGATCCGGCCCATGATCCCGAAGTCAATCGCGACGATGGTGCCATCCGCCCGTACGAACAGGTTGCCCTGATGCATGTCTGCGTGGAAGAACCCGGCGCTGATCGCCTGGGTGAGGAAGGCCAGCACCAGCCGCTTGGCGAGATCGGGCAGATCATGCCCGGCGGCAATCAGCTCGTCGCGCTTGGAAATCTTGACCCCGTCGACCCATTCGACGGTCATCACCCGGCCATTGGTCCGGTCCCAGTCAATCGCGGGGATGTGGTAGCCCGGGATTGCGCGCATCGCCTCGGCCAGCTCGCTCGCCGAGGCCGCCTCGCGCCGCAGATCGAGCTCGCGCAGGGTCCAGCGCTTGAAATTGGCGATGGTCAGGCGCGGGCGCAACCGCTTCGCTTCACCGCCCATCGCCTCGACATGCGCCGCAGCCCATTCGTACGTCTCGATGTCGCGGGCAAACTTCTCGCGGATGCCGGGGCGCAGCACCTTGATGGCAACGTCCTTGCCGTCCGTCGTCACACCACGATGGACCTGTGCAATCGACGCCGCACCGACAGGTTCGGGATCGACGTGAGCATAGAACGCCTCGAGCGGTTGGCCGAAGCTGGACTCGATGACTGCGCGAATCTCCGCGAACGGCACCGGCGGCAGGCTGTCCTGCAAGGACAGCAGGTTGTGCGCCGCCTCCTCGCCGACGAGGTCGGGCCGGGTGGCGAGCGTCTGGCCGAGCTTGATCGCGGCCGGGCCAATCGCGCGGAACGCCTCGGCATAGTCGGGCACGCGCGGCTGGCTAGTGCCGAACCGGGCGATCCGCGCCAGCCGCTTGACCGGTGGGGGCGTGTTGGGATCGTGCTCGATCCCGCGCAGCGCGCCGTGCTTCGCCAGCGTGCGACCCCACTTGAGCAGGCGGAAAATATGCGTGCGGGGACGGGTCACGCGCTCAGATTTTCCAGCCGGAATGAATGGCAACCGCGCCGCCGAGGATCGGCTCGACCCGGGTCTGGCTGAACCCGGCTGCGCGGATCATGCGCTCGAACTCCGGCATTTTCGGGAAGCGGCGGATCGATTCGGCAAGGTAGCGGTAGCTCTCCTCATCACCCGCGATCAGCTTGCCCATCTTGGGCATGACCTTGTGCGAATAGAGGTCGTAGACTTCCTTGAAGCCGGGCCATTCGGTGGTCGAGAATTCCATGCAGTAGAACCGCCCGCCGTGCTTCAGTACGCGGTATGCCTCGGCCAGCGCCTTGTCGATGTGGGTCACGTTGCGGATGCCGAACACGATTGTGTAGGCATCGAAAATCCGGCTGGAGAAGCTCATCTCCTCGGCATTCTGGCGGCTCCACACCAGGTCATCGATACCCCGTTCCATCGCCCGTTCGATGCCCACGTCGAGCATGTCCTGATTGATGTCCGACACCGTGACGCTGGCGCCGCGCGCGGCCATGCGGAAGGCGATGTCGCCGGTGCCGCCGGCCATGTCGAGGATTGCCTCGCCCGGCTGCGGCTTGACCCGGCGCACGAACTTGTCCTTCCACAGCCGGTGCATGCCGCCGGACATGGCGTCGTTCATCACGTCGTATTTTGCCGCAACGCTGGAGAAAACCGCGCCAACACGCTCGGTCTTCTCTTCCGGGGTGACTTCTTCGTAGCCGAAGGAAACTGTCTCGCTCATCGCCATGCGCCTTAGGGGGAAATGCGGTCATGGCAAAGGGTGATGATGGCGGACTGCGTGGCTACCGGTGCGACCAGGGCCGGGCATTGCAATGCGCCAAAATTCCGATTGTCAGCCACCGGCTTTGCAGCGAAGCTGCCTTCCGGGGAGAACCAACATGCGTAACCTGCATCTTTGGCTGGCCGCTTGCCTTTGTCTAACGGCCACGCCAGCTTTCGCACAGGACAGCGGGGGCTGGGACGACACCTACCTCGCCTCGCCGCAGCAGGGCCAGCAACGCGGCACTCCACCCGTAATCGGACTGAAGCGCCGCGCCGACTATATCGTGATCATGGTCTCCTTTACCTCTGATTCGCGCGACGCGCTGGTCCGACGGGAGGAGATTCACACCATGTTGCTCGATGCATTGGGCAAGAGCGTAGTGGCCGGACTCGGCCTCGCCACCGGCAGCCCGGTACTCGTGCCGCTTACGCGTGCCAATCACCAGAACATCGCCTTGCAGTATGCGGGGCGTGAGGACACCAGCAAGGCGGACGTGATGATCAGCGTGCCGCTGACCGGCACTGCGGCCGAGGCAGAGAAGCGCGTTGATGCTTTCATCAACTCGATCAAGCGTTCAGGGCGCGGCACGGTCACCAAGTCCTACGGCTCCCGTATGGTCGGCTTGCGCAACCCGGAGCAGTATCGGGCGCAGATCGTCCGCCTGATTGCAGACCGCGTGCGGGCCGACGCCGTAGTGTTCGGACCGGACTACCGGGGCGTGATCGATGGCATCGACAAGCCCGTGCTGTGGTCGCAAGTGGGCGAGGCGGACGTGTTCCTCTACCTCCCCTACAGCTACAGGCTTGTGGCGAACTGACGTGGGAAGGAACGCCTTGATGAAACGCCATGCCATTCTGTTGCTTGCCGCCATGCTCCCGGCCAGCCCGTCGCTGGCGCAGGACGGCAATGCCGAGAACATCGTGGTCACGGCTTCGCGCTTGCCCGGGTTCTCGCGAGGCCCGGTCGTCGTGCCAGACCCGCGGCCTGTCATCGGTATCCGGCGTGCGGCTGACTCGGCTTTGCGCAATGTCGAGATTACCTCAGATTCGCTCGACGAAGGCATGCGCCGCCGTGAAGTGCGCGCGATGTTGCTCGATGCGATCGACCGCGCGGGCAAGCAGGGTTTCAGTATCGTCACCGGCCGGTTCACCGTGACCGAGGTAACCCGTGCCAACTGGCAGGAGCTGTTTCCCGATCTCGCTCGCGGCAGCGCTTCCAATTACAATGAAGACGACGAAAGCTGGCAGATCGAAGACGATGACGACGAGGATAACGACAACGACGACGACGACGATCAGCCCAAGCCATTCTTCGAGGATGACGGCAGCGAGACCACACTGCGCCTGATGGTGAAGACGAAACTATCCGGCACCATCGATGCGGCAGAGCGCCAGATCGGCGCCTTCGTGAAGTCGGTTCCGGAAAATGGCCGCGCTCAGATGAAGCAGAAAGGCGCCATGGCGCTGACCATCATCAGGCCGGAACAGTACCGCGACGAGATCTACGGCCTGATCGCGGCCGGGGCGCGGCACGCCGCCAGCTTCTACGGCCCGGAATACGGGCTTGAAGTCACCGGGCTCGACAACAATGTGGCGTGGGAACAGGTCAGCGATACTGAGCTGTTCGTGTTCATCCGCTACGATTTCGCGATCAAGAAATAGCTGACCGTCCGCACAGATGCCTGAACTCCCCGAAGTCGAAACCACGGTGCGCGGCCTTGCGCGGTTCCTCGAAGGCGAGCGGATCGTGGCCGCACGCACCAACCGGCCCGACATGCGCCGCCCGTTCCCGCCCGACCTCGTCCAGGGCCTCACCGGGGCCACGGTGACCGGGCTTTCGCGCCGCGCGAAGTACGGGCTGGTCCATACCGACCGGGCTCGTACCATGGTCTTCCACCTCGGAATGAGCGGGCGGTGGCGAATCGACCCCGAAAGCGAGGACAAGCACGATCATCTGGTGCTGGAAACCGCCGGCCACCGCTTTGCCCTGTGCGATCCGCGCCGGTTCGGATGGGTCGACCTGGTCGATACACCGATGCTGGGCGAATGGCCTGGATTTGCCGCAATGGGGCCCGAGCCACTGGGCCCTGACTTGACCACAAGCCACCTTGCCGCCGCGCTGGCCGGGCGCAAGCAGGCGATCAAGCTGTGCCTGCTCGACCAGCGAATCGTCGCCGGGTTGGGCAATATCTATGTGTGCGAAGCACTGTTCCGGGCCGGCATCGATCCGCGCAAGGCAGCAGGCAGGGTTTCCCGCCCCGCGCTTGCCCGGCTGGTGCCGGCGATCCAGGCGGTCATCGGCGAGGCCATCGAAGCGGGCGGATCGACCCTGCGCGACTACATCCAGCCCGATGGCGAGCTGGGCTACTTCTCCAAGCAGTTCGATGTCTACGGGCGCGAAGGCGAGCCTTGCACCCATTCCGATGGCGGCGCGATCACACGGATCGTGCAAGGCGGACGCAGCACCTGGTTCTGCCCGAAGTGCCAGCGCTAGCATCTGCGCCCGCAACGGGTTGACGATTCGCACGCTTGTGACTAAGTGCGCCGCTTTCCGGCGGCCCGTCCGCCTTTTTCGAACACCGACCAACAGACGATCCGGTCGCTGAATTGCGGCCCGAGACCAAGGACAGACATGGCCAATACGCCGCAAGCCAAGAAGCGCATCCGTCG
>JAHDXX010000187.1 GCA_023384025.1 Sphingomonadaceae bacterium | reverse complement strand
TGACCATTGCGCTCACTGCCTGGGGCATGGCCAAGTTCTATGGCTTCCGCACCACGCTGAGCGAAAAGCAGACCAAGCTGCAGAACTTCGTGGTATTCGCTGTGTTCATCGCGCTGGCGGTGCCGCTGACATTGTCGTTGCGCCAGATCGTGTGGGAAGCCAACGCCGCGCGCCAGGTCCGCGGGACGCTGTCCGATACCTTCGGTCCGTCATCGCGGGTGTCGCAGCCGGAGATCGAGTTCGACCGCGATCCGCTGCGGGTCTCGGCGTTCGTCTGGACTACCGCCTTGCGCGAGGATGCCGAGGTGCGCGCCGAAGCGAGCCTGGAGCGCTTGCTCGGCGAGCCGGTCGACATCGAACTCAAGCAGTTCCTGGTCCGCGACGAGCGAAGTGCGGTGTCTGCCCAGATCGCCTCGGCCAAGGCGCAGGAGGAAGCTGCCGCCCGCGACCGGGTCGACAACCTTGCCCAAAGGCTGTCGCTTGCCGCCGGGGTGCCGGATTCAGAGGTCATTATCGACGACCAGCGCCGCCGGGCGTGGGTGCGGGCAAAAGCACTTCCGGGTGCGGGCCTCGAAACCTACTACGCGCTGGAGCAGCGGATCGCTGCGAGTGAGCCGGAATGGCGGGTGGAACTGGTGCCCCCGGTTGATGACCTACCTGCAACAATCCCGTTCATCGAAGGCACGCCCGATATCGAGCGGCTGGAGCTGGTGGGATGGACCGCCAACCGCCTCGGGCGGCGTGTCCGCCTTACCGGCCCCGATGAACAGACTGCCAAGCTGGCTCAGGACCTGTCGGCGGAAGGCGTTGCTGCCGTTACCGCAAATGGCACTGGAACGGTCCGGGTCGACTGGGCCGATTGAGCCCGGGCCCAGCTCTCAGGCGACTTCGAGCAGCTTGATCGGTTCGATCTCGCCGGCGAGGTACTGGCGCTTGGCCTTGGCGCGGCTGAGCTTGCCCGACGAGGTGCGCGGCAGGGTGCGCGGCGGCACCAGCTCGACCACGCAGTTCATGCCGGTGACCGCGCGGACCTTGTCGCGGATCAGCTCGTGCAGGCGCACCCGCTCTTCCGGGTCGGACACGCGGCAGTGGACCAGCACGGCAGGGGCTTCCTCGCCATTGTCCATCTCGAACGAGAAGGCGGCGACATCGCCGTGGTTGAACCCGGGCAGCTGCTCCACCGCCCATTCTATGTCCTGCGGCCAGTGGTTCTTGCCGTTGATGATGATCATGTCCTTCGCCCGGCCGACGATGAACAGGTAGCCATCGGCCATGTAGCCCATGTCGCCGGTATCGAGCCAGCCATCAACGAGGCAGTCGCTGGTCGCTTCCTCGTTGCGGAAGTAGGAATGCATCACGCTTGTCCCCCGGCACCAGACCTTGCCGATCTGGCGGTCGCCGCGGGCGGCGCCCTTCTCGTCGCGGATCTCGACGTCCATCCCGGGGATCGGCTTGCCGCAGTTGACGATCGCGCGATAGCGGGCGGGGCGGCTGAGGTCGCGCGGGCGGCCCGACAGGCGCTCTTCCTCGACCAGTTCCACCCGGATGCCTTCGCGTGGCGGCATGACGGTGACCGCAAGGGTCGCTTCGGCGAGGCCGTAGCTTGGCGTGAACGCGTTCGCCTTGAACCCGGCCGGGGCAAAGGCGTTGACGAAGTTCTGCATCACGTCAGGGCGGATCATGTCAGCCCCGTTGCCCGCAGTGCGCCAGCGCGACAGGTCGAAGCGCTCGGTCACATGGCTCTGGCTGGAAATGCGGCGGGCGCAGATGTCGTAGCCGAAGGTCGGCGAATAGCTCAGCGTGGTGCCCTGGTTGCGGCTGATCAGGTCAAGCCAGGCGAGCGGGCGACGGGCGAAATGTTCGGTCTTGAGGTAGTCGCAGCTGACCTGGTTGGAGATCAGCGAGAGCAGGCAGCCCACCAGCCCCATGTCGTGATACCACGGCAGCCAGCTGACCACCCGGTCGTTGCTGCCGATGGCCATCGAAGCGGCGTGGCCGTGCAGGTTGTGCAGCAGTGCGCGATGCGTGACCGCGACCCCGGTGGGGAAGCGGGTCGAGCCGCTGGAGTATTGCAGGTAGCAGATATCGTCCGGGCTGGCCTCGGGCAGGTCGCAATCCGGGTCGGGACGGGTGGCGAACGTCGCCCAGTCGATCCCCTCGCAACCCTGCCGCGCGGCAGCGGCATGGGCCATCTCGGCGATTTCGGGCGGATAGATCAGGATCTTCGGATCGCTGCTTTCCAGCTGCACGGCGAGCTGGTCGATATAGCTTTCCTTGCCGCCGAAGCTGGTCGGCAGCGGCAGCGGCACCGGCCAGGCCCCGGCATAAGTGCAGGCGCAGAACAGAGCGGCGAAATCGGGCCCGGTTTCCGCAATCAGCGCGACCCGGTCACCCTTGCCGATGCCCGAGGCGACCAGGCGGCGGGCCATGGCCAGCGCGTCAACGCGCATTTCGCTGAACGGGTAGACCCGCTCCAGCTCGCCGCGCATGTCATGAAAGTTCAACCCCTTCTCGCTACGCGCGGCGTAGTCGACCGCGTCGTTGAAGGTGGCGAATTCAGAGCGGATGCGCGGGAGAGCGCAATCGTTCGGGGTCGGAACCAGCGTGGTCATGGTCATGAGTGAAGGCGAAACCCGTTGTTGGTGCGCACAGGCATGGGCATTCTCCCCGCGCTCTTGTTTAGTCCCCTCCTGACGCGACCGATTCCGGCGCGCCACGCGTAAGCGTTGCCCATTTCGCAAAGACTGTGGCACCATTATGACGATGAGCGGCGAGGAGCAAGTCCGGGAGCATGGCGCAAGGCGGCGCGAGCGTGTCGTGCGACCGCTCGACGAGGCCCGCCTGAAGGACCTCGCGCTGTCCTATGTCGCCCGCTTTGCCACCACCTGCACCCGGCTGGAACGCTATCTCGCCCGCAAGTTGCGCGAGCGCGGCTGGGCGGGGGAAGGCGAGCCGGACCTTGCCGCACTGGTCCACCGGATGGTCGAACTGGGCTATATCGACGATGCCGTCTGGGCGGGGGCGAAAAGCAACGACCTGCTGCGGCGCGGCTATGGCAAGCGCCGGATCGGGCAGGCGCTGGGCGAGGCGGGCGTGGCGGAAGCGATTCGCACCCGGCTCGCCCCCACGCTCGCGGCGCAGCGCCAGGCGGCCTGCGATCTCGCGCGGCGCAAGCGGCTGGGGCCGTTCGACCGGAGCGCGCCCGATCCCGCCCGGCGCGAGAAGCAGCTTGCCGCAATGATCCGCGCAGGCCATGGATTCGATGTCGCCCGCACGGTAATCAATGCCCCGGACGAAGCGGCGCTCGAGCAGTGGGTGCTCGAGGCCGAACAGGAGGAGGGCCGTTAGATGCGCGTGATGGGATTGTTGCTGGCGCTGCTGTGCGCGGCCTGCTCGCCGCAAACTTCGGCCAATGCCTCGCAGTCGATCGCAGTGACGGAAACCGCTGCGCCGACGGTCCATCCGGTTTCCGGCCTCAAGATCATCCCGCTGACAGTGCATGCTGGCAAGGAGAAGATCGGGTTCGCGGTCGAAGTGGCGGCTACCCCGCAGGAGCAGGCGCGCGGGCTGATGTTCCGGACCGAGCTGAACGAGTTCGCGGGGATGATCTTCCCCTACCAGTCGCCGCAGATCCTCGGGTTCTGGATGAAGAACACGCCGCTGCCGCTCGACATCATCTTCATCGACGAGGATGGCCGGATCATCAACATCGCGGCCCAGACCACGCCCTATTCGCTCGATTCGGTCTATTCCGAGCGGCCCGCGATGGCCGTGCTGGAAATCGCCGGCGGCCGCGCCGCCGAGCTGGGGATCAAGCCGGGGGACAAGGTCGAATGGTAAGCGTCGGCAACCCCGGTTTCGTGCCCGCCTGTTTCGCGCTTGGCCACGCGCCTGCAATCGGCTAGGCGCTGGCCCATGTCTGTACTCGGCAAGATATTCACCTGGTGGGATGGCGCCACCATCGGCACGCACCTGTGGAGCTGGCGCAAGGGCGTCGAGGTTGGCCAGGATGCGCAGGGCAACCGCTATTTCCGCACCCGCAAGCCCGACGCCTTCGGGCGCGAGCGGCGCTGGGTGATCTACAACGGCGCCAACGATGCCAGCCGCGTTCCGGCAGAATGGCACGGCTGGCTGCACGGCTCGTTCGACGACGTGCCGGAAAGCAACCTGCCGCCGCCGCGCATCTGGGAAGCCGAGTTCACGCCCAACGCCACCGGCACCGTGGGTGCCTATCGCCCGGCCGGTGCGCTGGAGATGGGCGGCAAGCGTGCCCGCGCCACGGGTGATTACGAAGCGTGGTCGCCGGACGCCTGATCGTGCGCCGCGCGCTCGCTCCCGTGGCCGCGCTGGCCCTTCTTGCCGCCTGCAGCGACGATCCGCCCGCGCCCAGGCCGGTCGAGACGGAAGTGCCCGAAGAGTTGGCCCGCTCCGCTCCGCCCCCGGCGGCGGCGGACGCGGCAGGCCTTGGCACCCCGATGGCAGAACGGGTGGCGACGCTGGGCCTGCTCAACAAGCGCAACAACCTGTCGCAGGACATCAAGCTGAAGCCGGGCGAATCGCGCCGCGTGGGCGACGTGATCGTGCGCCTGTCTGCCTGCGAACGCACCGCGCCGTGGGAAATGCCGGGCGAGACCGGCGCGTTCGTGCAGGTGCTGGTGCGTGACACCGCCAGCAATGACGACGACCGCTGGCTCAAGATCTTCTCCGGCTGGCTGTTCAAGCGCTCGCCCTCGCTCAACGTGGTCGAGCACCCGGTCTATGACGTCTGGGTGAAGGACTGCGCGATGAGCTTCCCGGGCGAGGAAGCTCCGGCAGCCACGCCATCGTCGCGCCCTGCCGGTGCGGCGACCCCGGCACCATCGGCTGCGCCGGCGCCGACCCCGAGCCCGGCGCCCGCAGCGGCCGAAACCGAGGCATAGGCCCGGGGCAGGGTCAAGGCGGGCTCGCCCCGCGCCGCAGCAATCAGGTCAAGGTAGCGCGCCTGCGGAATTTCCACCGCGCCCAGTGAGGCAAGGTGGCCGGTCATGAACTGGCAGTCGAGCACCTGGTACCCCGCCCGCCGCATCAGCGCGACCAGCCAGGCGAGCGCGACCTTGGAGGCATTGTCGGTGTAGGTGAACATGCTCTCGCCGCAGAACACCCGGTCGAACGCCACCCCGTAGAGCCCGCCGACCAGCGTGTCGCCGCGCCAGCATTCGACCGAATGGGCGTGCCCGGCATGATGGAGCGCGGTGTAGCTCGCTTCGATCCGGTGGCTGATCCAGCACCCGTCGTTGTCTTCGCGCGGGCCGGAACAGGCGCGGATCACCTGTGCGAACGCGGCATCGACCGTCACCCGGAACCGGTCCTGCCGGATCGCCTTGCGTAGCGAGCTGGAACAGCGGAAGCCCTCCAGCGGCAGGATCGCCCGCATCCGCGGCTCGATCCACATTACCTCGGGATCGTCGCGCTCCTCCGCCATCGGGAAAATCCCGCTGCGATAGGCCAGCAGCAGGGTCTCGACCGGGATCGGCGGGGGCAGGGGAAGCGACATCGCCGCGGCACTAGCACGATCCTTCCGCGCCGGTCAGCGCGAAACGGCGCATTTCGCCTTGCGCGGGCAGGGCGCTTTGCCCTAAGGGCCGCGTCCGGCTGCAGGGGTGTAGCTCAGCTGGTAGAGCATCGGTCTCCAAAACCGAGGGCCACGGGTTCGAATCCTGTCACCCCTGCCACCGTTTCCCGTCACAACTGGCGTATCGGTTCGGGCATGGCCGCCAAGGGCCAGTCTCGGGCGTCGATCAGCGCCTTGGCGCGGTCCCACCCGGCGTGGAGCCATGCCTGCTGTGCTTCCTCGTTTGCCAGCACGACCGGGGCGCTATCCCGGCCGATCGCGCGGATGGCTTCGCCGGCCGGGCAGGTCAGGATGGCAAAGGTCGGGATTTCGCTGTCCTTCCACACCCCGGCCAGGACCGCCGGTGCCCCGTCTGCGCGCCTGAACCAGTGCTTGAGCCGCCGCCCTTCGTAATCAGTGCCGCCGCTGCTGCGCCCGTCCCACACCATGAAGGCGCTTGCCGGGACAAGGCAGCGGAACTCGCTGTTGCGCAGGTTGCCGACCCA
>JAHDXX010000186.1:5616-6128 GCA_023384025.1 Sphingomonadaceae bacterium | reverse complement strand
GATTGCCGCGCTCGAGACACGCTATCGCGGCGACACCGGGATTGCTGCGCTGAAGATCCGCCACAACGGCGTGCTCGGCTATTTCATCGAGGTGCCGAGCCGCCACGCCGATGCGCTGATGGCGCCCGACAGCGGCTTTACCCACCGCCAGACCATGGCCAGCGCGGTGCGGTTCAATTCGGTCCAGCTTCACGAGGAAGCGAGCCGCATCGCTGAAGCAGGGGGGCACGCGCTCGCCGCCGAGGAAGCCCATTTCGAAGAGCTGTGCGGCGCTGTCGTCGCGGACCGGCAAGCGATTGCCACCACTGCCGAAGCACTCGCCCGGATCGATGTCGCCGCCGGCCAGGCCGAGCGCGCTGCCGAGGGCGGCTGGTGCCGCCCGGAGATTCTTGACGAACTCTGTCTGGCGGTGGTCGGCGGGCGCCATCCGGTGGTCGAGGCAGCGCTGGCACGCAGCGGCGACCGGTTCGTGGCCAACGACTGCACACTGTCCCCCGATGATCGCCTGTGGC
>JAHDXX010000186.1:1574-5606 GCA_023384025.1 Sphingomonadaceae bacterium | reverse complement strand
ACATGGGCGGCAAGTCGACCTTCCTGCGCCAGAACGCGCTGATCGTGCTCATGGCGCAGGCTGGGTGCTTCGTGCCGGCCCATTCAGCCCGGATCGGACTGGTCGACCGGCTGTTCAGCCGGGTTGGCGCATCGGACAACCTTGCCCGGGGTCGTTCGACCTTCATGGTCGAGATGGTCGAGACTGCCGCCATCCTGGCGCAGGCGACCGAACGCAGCTTCGTGATCCTTGACGAAGTGGGGCGGGGGACGTCGACCTACGACGGGCTTGCGCTGGCCTGGGCCGTGGCCGAGGCGGTCCATTCCGGCAACCGCTGCCGTTGCCTGTTCGCGACGCATTACCACGAACTTGCCCGGCTGGCAGAGACCTGCGAGGCCCTCTCGCTGCACCATGTCCGCGCGCGCGAGTGGAAGGGCGATCTGGTGCTGCTGCACGAACTGGCAGAAGGACCGGCGGACCGGAGCTATGGCCTGGCCGTGGCCCGGCTCGCCGGAGTGCCTGCCAATGTGGTGGCGCGGGCCAGGACCGTGCTGGAGAAGCTGGAGAAGGGCCGGGCGCAAACCGGCGGCATCGCTGCCGGGCTGGGCGACCTGCCCTTGTTCGCGGCGGCAGCGCCCGCTGCCCCGGCGGTCAGCGATCCTGTGCACGAGCGGCTGGAGGCGCTGGACGTGGATGCCCTGACCCCGCGCGAAGCGCTGGAAGTGCTCTACCAGCTCAAGCAGGACCTCGGCTCCACCGAACGTTAACCAGGGGGCGCTAGGCTCCCGGGCCATGTACCGCCACCTGTTCCGCAACCGCTGGATCGCGCTCGCGTTCGTGCTGATGATGACAGCGAGCGCGATCAGCCTTGTCGGCACGGAAGAGCGTGACGGCGTGATCGATCAGGCCACGGCGCAGCTCAACGGGCAGAAGCAGGAGTTCGAGCAGCAGGCCGCCGAACTGTCGAAGCCGACCCGGTCCCACACCGTGATCGACCTGGCCGAGACCGGGGATCAGGATGAAGGCGAGGAAAGCCTGATCGATCCGGGCACAGGTATTGACCCGACCCCGATGGACGGGGAAGGCATCGAACCCGTTCCCGACCTCGACCCGGTGCCTGCCGGCTAAACGCCCCTAGCGGGTCGGAACCGGCACCTCGCCCGAATAGTCGTAGAACCCGCGCCCGGTCTTGCGGCCGAGCCAGCCGGCCTCGACATATTTGACCAGCAGCGGCGCGGGGCGATACTTGCTGTCGCCGGTGGTGTCGTAGAGCACCTTGATGATCTCGAAACAGGTGTCGAGCCCGACGAAATCAGCCAGTTGCAACGGCCCCATCGGGTGGTTGAGGCCAAGACGGCACCCCTTGTCGATATCCTCGATATTGGCGGTCGACTGCCCGAGCACGAAGATCGCCTCGTTGATCATCGGCAGCAGGATGCGGTTGACGACGAAGCCCGGCTCATCCTGGCTCAGCACCACTTCCTTGCCCAGCCCTTCGGCGAAAGCGACCACCCGGTCGGTCGTTTCCTGCGCCGTGGCAAGGCCCGGGATGACTTCGATCAGGCCCATCACCGGGACGGGATTGAAGAAGTGCAGGCCGATGAAGCGCGCCGGGTCGGGCGAGAAATTGGCCATCCGGGTAATCGGGATCGAGCTGGTGTTGCTCGCCATGATCGCGCCCTGCGACAGGACCTTGCCCGCTGCCTCGAAGATCGACTTCTTGACCGCTTCCCGCTCGGTCGCGGCTTCGATGATCAGGTCGGCTTCGGCCATCGGCTCATAACCGGCGATCGCGGTGATCCGCGCCAGCGCAGCTTCGGCCTCCGCGATATCGATTTTGCCCCGCCCGACCAGCTTGCCGAGCGCCTTATCGATCCCCGCGCGCGCCTTCTCGGCGACGGCCAGATCGACATCGGCGAGCAGGACCTGCATCCCGTTCTGCGCCACGGTCTGGGCAATGCCGGAACCCATCTGCCCGGCCCCGATGACAGCGACTTTCTGCATTGCACAATCCCTTCGCGTTCGCAGCAAAGCGCGCCTGTTAGCGAGGGAGAGCGGGTCTGGCTAGCCGTTAGCGGCTGGCACCGGGCACCCATTTGACGTCGGCCCGCCCGTCGTCGTTGAGCACCCGGGCGAGAACAAACAGATAGTCCGACAGGCGGTTGATATAGGCACTGGCTGCCGGATTGACCGGCTCCGCTTCCGCCAGCGCGGTAACCGCGCGTTCCGCGCGGCGGGCGATGGCCCGGGCGAGATGGGTATGCCCCGCCGCCGCGCTGCCGCCGGGAAGGATGAAGCTTGTCAGCGGTTCAAGCCGCTCGTTGAGTTCGTCGATCTGCTGTTCCAGCCAATCGACCTGCGACGGCACGATGCGCAGCACCATCTCGGACGGGGCAAAATTATCGCCCCCCAGCGCGCCCAGAGGCGTGGCAAGATCAGCGCCAAGGTCGAACAGGTCGTTCTGGATCCGGAAAAGCGCCGCACACAGGCTGTCTTGCGCGATAGCCGCAGCAGCCACCCCGATCGCGCTGTTGGCTTCATCGACCTCGCCGATCGCGGCGATGCGGAGCGAATGCTTGGTGCGGCGCGAGCCGTCGACAAGGCCGGTGGTGCCATCGTCACCCGTCCGGGTGTATATCTTGTTGAGCTTGACCATCGCGCGCTGCGCCTCAGCGCGTAGCGGCGAGGATGATCACGACGACGATGATCGCCAGCGCCTGGTACTTGATGCGCGCGAACATCATCTTGTTCTGCAGCAGCTGCATCTCGGTCGCGGTCTCGCCCTGCCCCGTCTCCAGGTCGATCTTGGTGCTTTTCATGAAAGCGATGATGCCGCGCACCAGCGAAACGAGCACCAGCACCATGAGCGCGACGAGGACGATGGTCAGGAACGTGTTCATGGGACCTACCTAGGAAGCTGCGAGCGAAATGCCAGCGGGAAATTGATAACGGCGCAAGGCATCGGCCAGTTCCCGGCCATCGTCACCCCGCAAGCGCCGTTCGGTGAGACCCATGCCGCCTTCGCCCGATCCGCGCCGTTTGGCCAGCTTGCGCCCGTCCGCCTCGACCAGCAGCCCATGGTGATGCCAGCGCGGCACCGGCAGGTCGAGCAGGGCCTGGAGCAGGCGATGGACATGGCTCGCGGCGAACAGATCTGCCCCCCGCGTCACCAGTGTAACCCCGTCTGCTGCATCGTCGAGCGTGGCGGCGAGGTGGTAGCTGGCGGGCAGGTCCTTGCGCACCAGCACGACATCGCCCAGCGCCAGCGGATCAGCCTGCTGCACGCCAGCGCCCGCGTCCTCCCATGTCAGCGGCCCGGTCAGTTCGAGCGCCGCAGGAACATCGAGCCGCAGCGCCGCGCGCTGCGCCGGATCAACCCGCCTGCCCTTGCAGGTGCCGGGATAGACCAGCCCTTCAGGTCCGGGCCGCGCGCCCGCTTCCTCGATATCCTTGCGGGTGCAAGTACACGGGTAGAGAATACCCATCTGGCTCAGCCGCCCAGACACCGCGCGGTAGCTGTCGAGCCGGGTCGATTGCGCGGGCACTTCGTCCCACTCCAGCCCCAACCAAGCGAGGTCGCGGCGAAATTCATCCGCCAGCTCCGCCCGGCTGCGCGGGCCGTCGATATCCTCGATCCGCAGCAGGAACCGGCCGCCATTCGCCCGCGCCAGATCATGCGCCATGACCGCTGAAAAGGCATGCCCCAGATGCAACGGCCCGTTCGGGCTGGGGGCGAAACGGGTGACGATTTTGGTCGGTGGCATGGCGCGCGCGTGGACATCCCTGTGGATAGCCTGTCTGTAACAGGGTTGACGCCTTTCTGCGCAAATGCATCCTTCACGGCAACCGGGGAGACGCACTTGTGTTCAAGGCCGACCTGATCGAACGGGCCGCAAGGGTCCGAAGTCCGCTGGAGGATTCGACGCGCAATCTGGCGTCGTGCCCCTCCCTCGTCCTCAATGCGGACTATACTCCGCTCTCCTACTACCCGCTCAGCCTGTGGCCTTGGCAGACGGCTATCAAGGCGATCTTCCTCGACCGGGTCGACGTGAT
>JAHDXX010000186.1:0-1564 GCA_023384025.1 Sphingomonadaceae bacterium | reverse complement strand
GAGACTTACGACCGCGAGGTCCACTCGCCCAATCTCGACATGAAGATCCCCAGCGTGATCGCGCTCAAGCAGTACGTCAAACCGAGCGAATTCCCCGCCTTCACCCGCTTCAACCTGTTCCTGCGCGACCGGTTTGCCTGCCAGTATTGCGGCGACACCCACCACCTAACCTTCGACCACGTGATCCCGCGCCGTCTGGGCGGACGCACCACATGGGAGAACATCGCCACCGCCTGCGCCCCGTGCAACATGAAGAAGGGCGGCCGCACCCCGAAACAGGCCGGAATGCAACTCGCCACCCAGCCGATCCGCCCGACGCACTGGCAATTGCAGCAACAGGGCCGCCTGTTCCCGCCGAACTACCTGCACGAAACCTGGCGCGACTGGCTCTACTGGGACATCGAGCTGGAGGGGTGAGGGGTCAGTGGCAGGACATCGTGAGGCCATCCTTGACTACATTCATCGTTTCCCCGGCCGAGACGACGATGAGATTTCGGCCGCACTACGTATCAGGCCCCGGCAGACGATAAATCAGACCTGTAGAGCCTTGGCGAAGTCCGGTCAGATCGTCCGAAAGCCAGGGCAGTACGGCAAAATCTGCAACTTCCCTAAGCTGCCCGCTGATCGGCGTAATCCGATCGCTCCTCAAGCCGCTCCAGCCGTCGACAAAAGTCGATCAGCGCATACTGGTGCGTCGCCTACCGACGACTGGTTCTGGGAGGGCAATGTTGTCGAAGCTGTTGGTTCTTTCCTTGAATCTGATGGCTGGGTAATCCGCTCGAAGGCCAACACGTTGATCAAAGAACGCGGGATCGATCTCGACGCCCACCGCGGGAGCCAGCGAATACTGGTTGAAGCAAAGGGGTATCCCTCAAAGGCGTATCGGGACCCCCGCAAGGCTGGGCAAGTCAAGCCGACCAATCCAACGCTACAGGCTGGTCATTGGTTTGCCCACGCTCTGCTCAAGGTAGTGCAGCTTCGGTCGACTGAGCAACACGCTATACCTGTGATTGCCCTGCCAGATTTCCCTAAGTATCGATCTCTCTATGGCGCAATCCAACCCGCGCTCGCGCTACTCGGAATAGCCGTAATGTTTGTTGATGAAGGTGGGAACGTAGAATTTCTCGACTTTTCGTCTTCCAAATAGGCTACTGACCGAGGACATCGGAAGGTCACGTAACCGTCGCCCGCTGCCTGAACTCGGGCCTGTCCCATGCGCCTGTTGCCAGAATGTCAGCCAGTTCCCGGCCCGCCCGCGCCATGTCCTCGAACCGGAGGTAGGCAGGCGCGAAGCCCAGCCGCAGCACGTCGGGCGCGCGGAAGTCGCCGATCACGCCGCGCGCGATCAGGGCCTGGCACAGGGCATAGGCCTCCGGGTGACGGAAGGAGAGCTGGCTGCCGCGTTGGCTGGGTTCTGACGGGCTAACGAGCTCAAGGGCCCCCTCCCCTTGCGGGAGGGGGTTGGGGGAGGGGTTCGCCGCGCCAGCGGCGACTGGCATCGCCGCCACCAATACAACCCCCCCAGACCGCGCACCACCCTCTACACCAGGCGGACCTGTCTAAA
>JAHDXX010000185.1 GCA_023384025.1 Sphingomonadaceae bacterium | reverse complement strand
CTCTGCGTTGGTCGGGAGACGGATCATGGGGAGCAAAGTCCAGATATACTGCCGGAACCAGGGCAGTCATGACGCCCAGCATTCCGGTGCCAATTGCGAGCATGAACGCAATTGGCACGCCAAGCCGATCGGCCAGATGGTAGGCGATGGCAGAATTGAACCCGAGCATGGCGATATAGAGGCCAACGACAGCGGTTAGAAGCCAACCTGAACGCAGCGTCGGCGTGGGTTTTCTGGCGGGCAAATAAGGCCGTGAAGGTAGGCAGGCCGACACCGGCGGCCTGGCTTGCACCGCCGGCGGTACCTTGCCAGGAACTCGCGGAACACGTTTCTGCCTGTCTTCGATACGCGTTTGCGGCAGCGCACCGGTCTTGGCTTCCATGCCGGCCCTGCGCGCGCGGTCAGGAAAAACCCGGCAGGCATACCAGCGCATCTTGCGCAGGGCCTTCGCTTCGATGCGGTAAACTGCAGCGGAGGCGATGCCATACTCGCTGGCGATCTCACGTGCGGAATGGACGCCAACACCGCCAAGACCGAAACGCAGGCGGACGACCAGTTCTTCGCGTGGCGCAAGGCGAAGCAGGACAAGATAAAGGAATTGCCGGTCGGCGAGTCTGTCGAGCAGATCGGATTCACCGGGATCGATGTCCGCATCGCGCAAGCCGACACGATCGGGGGGCTCGATCCTGTGGACGTAGTGCCTGGTCATTGCGAACGCCCTGGTTGGGCGATGTGCCGGATCCGATCCGTTCGGCGCGGCCCGGTGGGAGGCAACCCGGACCGCGCCGTTCCGGTCAGGCACGGCGCAAGGCCTGCCCGGCGGAAAGGGAAGGGGGAATAGGCGAGCATCAGAAGAACCCGGTGCGCCGCCCATAGGAGAGGTCGTTAGGTGACGTGTCGCCCAGCGCGGAACGGCGTACGCTGAGCGTCACGCTGCGCTCTCCGCGGGTGCGCAGATGCAGGTCGCGCAGTTCGAGGCCATTGCGTTCGGCCCAGTCGCGCGCATCGGCTTCGCTGGCAAAATCGCCGATTTCCTGGTGGTCATAGGACATGAGTTGGGTCTCCTTGGCAGGTGGATAGATTTGGGGCAGGGGCGCCACTCACAGGTCGAGCCCCAGCGACTTTTCCGGAACGGGAAGCTGGCGCACTTGCGCTTCGGGCCGGGGACCAAGCACCGCATCGAGCTTGGCCCTGAGCTCCGGACTCATCTTCAGGTCCGGCATCTGCCGGGCATCGGTCGGGTTCACCTGCGACTTGTCCACCTCGATCCGCCCGGTCGCCTCGAGCGCGGACGTCTTGTTGCCCGGCGTGCGGTCGAGCTGAAATTTGAGCGCGGCAAGGTCGTTGGTGACCACATGCATGTCGTCGGTGGCACGCGTGTTGAGCACGTTCTGCGTGCGCTGGGTGGCAAGGTTGCGCTGGCTTGAGGAGATGACCTCGATCGCCCGCGCCATGGTCACGCCCTGCGCCATATGGGCATTGAGGGCATAGCCAAGGTCGAGGCGGCGCAGCATCGGATCGCCCGCAGGCAGGGTGACCTGCCGCCTGTCGGCGAGTTGGACCGTTACCGCATCCTTCGTTGCCGAGAGCACCGTGGCATAGGTCGACTTGGCGATATCGCGGCTCGCATCCGTGTCGCGCCAGAACACGGTGTCGCCGTCGTGCAGCCTCAGGTCTTTCTGCTCGTAGAGTCCGAGCCGATCGAAGCGGTGCTGCGGATCGAGCCGGTCGGGATCGATGAGCTTTGTGCGGCCTCCGCGCTCGAGCATGACCTTGCCGTCGCGGCGCACATCGCGAACGGTATATTCGCCTTTGCCGAGCCCGAGCTCGCGCACCTCCATGCGCGCCTCGAGCACCTGACCCGCGCGGTAGGTCGAGGCGAACCGCATTTCTTCGCGGGTGGTGTTGGCGCTTTGCAGCACCTTTAGCGCCACGCCTTCGCCCTTGAGCGTGCCTTCACGCAGCAGGCCAGCCTGTACCAGCGTATTGATCTGCGCGCGATCGTCGCGCCCGGCGGTAAAGATCGCGGTCTGCCCGCGCTGGTCGGGCGGCAAGGAAAGCCAGAGATCGGCTGCCGCCGCAACATGGTCCCTGCCCGCTTCGGTGACCTTGCCGTGCGATGCCAGGAGGTCGAGCGCGAGGCTGGCGTGACCTTCGTTCGACAGGCCAGCGACCGCGAGCAGCAGCGGCGAGTTCTTCTGGCGGATGTTCTCGTCCATCCGCACCGTCGCCTGTCCAGCGCTTTGCGAGACCGCGAACATCTTGCCCTGTTCGATCGCCGACAATTGCTGACGGTCGCCCATGAACGGCGCCTTGGCGAGATCGAGCCGCTCGGCGATCGCGATGACCGAAAGCATGTCGCGCGAGGAGACCATCGAGGACTCGTCGGTGACAACGACGGTGTCCCTGAGCTCAGCCTTCGCCGCCTCGAACCGCTCGCCTTCCCCGCGCGCTGCGGCCGAGCCATAAGTGCTGACGAACCGCGCGATGGTATAGGCCTCGATCCCGGCCGCCTGCATCTCGTCGACCGACATCGCCTGACTGCCGCCGCCGCGCAGGTCAGCAACCATCTTGTTCTGGAAGGCAAGGCCAACGAGGCGCACGCCGTCTTCGGCCAGCACCTTCGCTACCGCGCCAAGCAGGGTCGACTTGCCCGCGCCAGCCACGCCCTGGATGTTGAGAAACCGGTCCTCGCCCGACAGGACCGCGACGCCTGCCGACAGCTGCCCGGCATTGAGTTGCCAGTCCTCGGCCCCTGCGCGTTCGCGTCCCAGTTCGCGCGCGGCCTGCTGCAAGCGTTCGACCGCCACGTCGGGCGCCATGAACGCGCGGCCCTGTCCGGCCCCGGCATCGATGCGGTCGAGGATCTGCTGCTCGCGCGCCAGCGCCTCTGGCGTGGTCACCAGGTCGAAGTGCCCGTCGAGCCGGTCGGATTTGCCGGGAATGAGATGACCGCTGTCGATCAGCTGCCTGATACGCTCGATCACCGCCTCGCCTTCGAGCCCCCTGATCTGGAAGCCCAGCGCAGCGGAGAGGATCGCATGCGGACTGAACGCCGCCTCGCGTTCGGAGAGGTGCCGGATCGCCGAGGCGGTCGCATGCTGCGCCTTGATCGTCTCGGCCGAGAGGAACAGCGCCGCGGGACCGGATGCGGCAAGATCGCTTGGTGGTCGCAGCGCCGCAGTGATGCGGGTCGCAATCTCGGCAAAGGCGGCACTGGCGGTCTCGCGCATCGTGGGGCGAGCCTGCGATGCAGCGTGTTCCTGCGCTTCGGCAACCAGCGGCTTGCCATCGAACCCAAGCTCTGCGGCGCGCGCCTGCCAGCCTTCGACAAGAGCTTGCCGATCGGTGACATCGAGCTTGGGATCGCGAGTATTGACGGTGATCCGGTCGATCCCCTTGGGTGCGGAGATGCCGGTCTCTTTGGCCTTCGCGAGGATGTCTTCGCGCCGCTGGCTGAATGCCTTGATGACCTCTTTGGGCACCCCCTTGATCTCGAAGGCCCCATGCTTGCCAGAGGCCTCGGTCTCGTACCCCAGCTTCTGTAACTGGGCGCGAAAGGCCGCATGGTAGAACTGCCCGATAGTGGTATTGTTCTTCCAGATCTCGCCGTTCCACAGCGCTTTCCAGTTACCCTTCAAATCGCGCGTCAGGTTGGCAACGACGGCATGGATATGGCCTTGCGGGTCGAGCGCGCGGCTCGTGTCGTGGGCAAACAGGGCATAGACGAGATTGCCGGTCTTTTCGGGTTCGCCATTGCGGTTGCGCTCGTAGTTGCGCGCTTCGGCCAGGCGCTTTTCGACAAGCTCGCTCATGGTCGATTTGACTGCGACAAGATGCGCGTCGAGAATGCGCTTGTCGCCGGTCACCAGCGCCAGGATCGAGGCGGACTTGGGCATCGAAAAGGTGAGATCGAGACCCAGCCTGCGCCCCTCGACTTGCCCCACCATCTCGCCACTGGGAAGCTTGCCCCCGAGCACCGCCTCGAACGCATCCCGGCCGACTTCACCTTCCAGCCCAAGCAGGCGCGCACCTTCACCGCCCCAGACCATGCCTTCCGCGTTTTCCTGAGCCGTGTAGTAGTTGTCGTTCGCGAAATAGTCGGCTGCGCCGCCCGCGGACCGGACCGGTGCGATCGAATGCATCGCCCTTACATCCCGATGCCATCATCGGCATCGAGTCCGGGCAATTGGGCTTCGCCGGGGCCGCCTGCGGTACGCTCGATTCCGCGGTCGGGCTCGAGCGCTTCGGAGAGCTCTCGCGTCGTTTGCGAGACCTGCTTGCCCTTCCCAATTACCTTCGCGTTCACGGGTGGGCGAGGGGCTGTTTCATCGCCGCGCTGAATGGCAGACGGTTCGGCTTCGGGCGTGCCCGGACGATAGCTCATCGCGCGCGACAGGCTGCTGGCGACAGGTGCATTCTCGCCGCTGTCCTGGCTTCCCAATTGCGCCGATTCGTGCTCGTCCGTGGTCGCCTCAAGAGCAGGCTCCCGGTCGTCGTCCGGCTCCAACTCCGGCGCGGGTTCGGGCGCATCGCGGGTCTCGCGCCCGCCCGTATCCGGATCGCCTTGATCTTCTTCGTCGGCCTCTTCGGCAAATTCGATAGGCTCGATATTTTCGCGCAGCACATAGCCTTCAGCGACCGCAGGGTAGTCCTTCCAGGTGAGCCTGATCCGCGCGGCATCGAAGCCTTCTGGAAAGACGAGGAAGCCGCGCAGCGAAGGAAGCTTCATGATGTCGTCGGGCAGTACCAGGGGCTGGACTTCGCTACGCGGGGTGATCGTCGCGGCATCGCGAATGTTCGAATAACCGTATGAGTAGGCCTCATCCATCATGCGTACTTCGCGGTGGCCGATGAAGTCCGAACAATGCTCGGCGGTGTCGCGATCGGCGGCGGCCAGAATAAGCTTGGTGCGCGCGAGCGATGCCAGGTTCTGTGCGCCTTCCTTGCCATAGGTTTCGGCAAGCTTGGCGAAGCTATGGATACCCAGCACGAAGGCTCCCCCGAACCCGCGCGCGGTCTGTAGCCCGTCCTCGATCGCAGGCAGGCGGTGGAGCGCATGGACCTCGTCGAAGAAGAACCAGGTGCGCAAGTCGCGCGTTCGCGGCAAGCGCATCAACGTGTGCACCGCAAGGTTCATCCAGAGCGAAAGCAGCGCGCGGTTGAGTACCAGTTCATTGTGCGAGGAGGTGATGAACAGGATCGATCCGGGCTGGTCTGAGGCGCGGATCCAGTCGCAGATCGAGAAGGGCTGCTTGCCTTCAGGCAGGAACCGCAGCGCCTGCGCATTGGTGTTGAACACGGCGCGAATGGATTCGGCCATCTTGGCTGCTTCGGGCGCGGTCAGCGGGTCGGCGACGGTGTTTTCGAGCAGCTTGTGGACCGCCTTGAGGTCGGCCATCATCAGCCTGCTCGCCAACGCCTGGTTGGTCGCCTTGCCGAGCTTGATCAGGCGCATGCAGGTCTCGACAAAGAGCGTGCGCGCCGCCAGCATCCAGAAGGGTTCGGCCCCGCCGCCATCGGCGGGCAGAAGCGCGGCGGCAATGCCGGTAAAGTCGGCATGATTTTTCGCTTCGGCGAACACCGACCAGGACGGGCAGCGCTCGTCCATGGGGTTGAGGATCGTGTCGGTCTCCGGATTGTAGAAGGCCTCGACATAGGCGCCGGTCAGATCGAAAACGACGGCCCGGTCGCGGCGTTTTCGCATCTGCGCGATCAGCGCGCGCATCTGCGTCGTCTTGCCGGTTCCGGTCGAGCCGATCATCATCGTGTGCGCCTGTTCGGTGCGCCAGGGGAAGGGCACACCGGCAAGCGAATAGGCATGATGGATGCCCGCTGCCTTGCGTGCCCCAAGCGGCATCGCCAGCACCTCGTCCATGGTCCTTCCCGGCAAGCGTTCGGCGACTTCCTGGGCGAGAGCAGCGCGGTTATGATCGTTGATAACGGATGCCAGATCGGCGGAATCGACGAGCATGGCGCCGCGCTGGTGACGCTCTTCGAGGATCGACTTTCCGCGCCGGCGCGAGAAGTCGACAAACCAGATCGAAAGCGGCACCGCGACGAAGAGCGAGATGAACAGCGAGCCCCATATCGCACGCATCATCCTCTCCCAGGCGACGGCGACATCGGGGTGCGAGGCGACCATGCCGATGGGAGCGGGAATGACTTTCCCCGAAGGCAGCGTAAGGTTGATCACCTTGGCATCGGAGAACTCCATGAACTG
>JAHDXX010000184.1 GCA_023384025.1 Sphingomonadaceae bacterium | reverse complement strand
GAAGTTGCCCAGGCCGCCCGACCAGGCCCGCCCTTGCCAGCCCCGCCCCGCGCTCTGACGGTCGGCGACGAGCCAGTACCCTTCAGGCACCCGCGCGCCCGCGCGCATTCGTTGCAGCAAGTCGGTGTTGGTCGATCCGGTTTCGGCGATGAATTCGATCAAGGCAGCAGGAACAGCGCGCTTGCTGCCTTGTCACCCAGATCACCGAATGACCGCGTCAGGAAATACCCCAGCGGCGAGACGATCAGGGTGGTGATGCCGAGGACCGCCCAATGCGCCCGGGTGCTGTCGGCCACTGTCGCGGGTGAGGCTGCATCGAAGAACATCACCTTGATGAACTTGATGTAGTAGAACGCCCCGATCACGCTCGCCGCGATGCCGATTGCAGCCAAGGCGACAAGGTTGGCTTCGACCGCCGCCTGGAACACCACGAACTTGCCCCAGAAGCCAAGCAGCGGCGGGATCCCGGCGAGGCTGAACATGAGCGCAAGCAGGCACCAGGCCAACGCCGGGCGCTTGGTCGAGAGACCAGCGATATCATCAAAGGTTTCCAGCGCGCGACCATCCTCGTCGTGCAGCATCATCAGCGCAACAAAGCTTCCGAGCGACATGGCGACATAGATCGCGAGGTAGACAAACATCGCGCTGGCCCCGGCGACGCTTGCTGCGGCCAGGCCTATCAGGATGAAACCAACGTTGTTGATCGACGAATAGGCCAGCAACCGTTTCAGGTTGTTCTGCCCGATAGCTCCCAGCGCGCCGACCACGATCGAAGCGAGCGCAGCAAAGATCACCACTTGCCGCCATGCATCGACCTGACCGCCGAACGCATCGAGTGCAACGCGCGCAGTGAGCGCCACAGCAGCGACCTTGGGCGCGGTTGCGAAGAACGTGGTGACCGGCGTCGGAGCGCCTTCGTAGACGTCGGGCGTCCACATGTGGAACGGCACGGCGGCAATCTTGAACGCCAGCCCCGCCAGAACGAAGATCACCCCGAACAGCATCCCGTTCGACATTTCGCCGCTAAGCGCCTCACGGATGCCCGCAAAGCTGGTGGTGCCGGTGAAGCCGTACAGGAGGCTCATCCCGTAGAGCAGGATGCCGCTCGCTAGCGCGCCGAGCACGAAGTACTTCAGGCCCGCTTCGGCGGACTTGCTGTCATTGCGCAAGTAGGCAGCCAGCACATAGGCCGCGAGGCTGTTGAGCTCGAGCCCGAGATAAAGGGTCAGCAGATCGCTGGCGGAGACCATCAGGCTCATGCCGAGTGTCGCCAGAAGCACCAGCACCGGATATTCCGGCTTCATCGCCTTCATGCGGTCAAACCAGCTAGGGGTGACGACCAGACAGCCGATCGCTGCAAGATAGATCAGGGCCTTGGCAAATCCGGCGAACGCATCGGCGCGCAGCAGGTCACCGAACGCCCAGGTTTCGGGGCCGACCTTGCCGAGATGGAGCACGGGCCACAGCAGCAGGCCGGCGCCGAACAGCGCGCTGACGGCGAGGATCGTTACCGGCCGCGCAGCCTTGTCGCCACCCCAAGCGGCAGCCAGTACGAGCAGGAGGCTTGATACGGCGAGCAGGAGCTCGGGCGCAATCAGCGCGAAGGAGGTTGCGGTATCCATCAGTGGCCTCCCTCCGAGCCCTTGTCGTGCGGCAGAGGCGCCACGGCGTTTGCAGCGGCCGCCTTGGGCTCGCCGTCTTTCAGCTTTGCATCACCTTCCGGCATGGCGCGCGCAATGCGGGCTTCCAGCGCGGCAACGTCCTTGCGCATCGGGGCCAGGAAGCTTTCCGGGTAGACACCCATCCACAGCACCGCGGCGGCGATCGGAGCGAGCATCGCCCATTCGCGGACATTGAGGTCAGGCATGGCAGCAGCGTCTTCGTTCTTCTGCACGCCGAAAGCCACGCGCCAGTACAGGTAGAGCATGTATCCCGCACCCAGGATGATGCCGGTGGTGCACACCAGCGTGACCCAGGTCGAGACCTGGTAGATGCCCGCCAGCGCGAGGAACTCGCCGACGAAGTTGCTGGTGCCCGGCAGACCAATGCTGGCCATGGTGAACAGCAGGAAGAACGTCGCATAGCGCGGCATGTTGATCGAAAGGCCGCCGTAGCGATCAATCTCGCGGGTATGCAGCCGGTCGTAGATCACGCCCACACACAGAAACAGCGCGCCTGAAACGAGGCCGTGCCCGAGCATGACCATCATCGCGCCTTCGATCCCCTGCACGTTGAACGCGAACAGGCCCACCGTGACAATCGCCATGTGCGCGACCGACGAGTACGCGATCAGCTTCTTCATGTCGCTCTGGACCAGTGCGATCAGGCTGGTTACCACCACTGCGACCATCGAGAGCCAGAACACCAGCCACGCGAATTGTGCGCTCGCTTCGGGGAACATCGGCAGGCTGAAGCGCAAGAAACCGTAGCCACCCATCTTCAGCAGGACGCCTGCCAGAATGACCGAACCGGCAGTCGGTGCCTGCACGTGCGCGTCGGGCAGCCAGGTGTGTACCGGCCACATCGGCATTTTCACCGCAAAGCTGGCGAAGAACGCGAGCCACAGCCAGGTCTGGACATGCGGATCGAAGTCGTACTGCATCAGAGTCGGGATGTCGGTTGTCCCCGCCCCGTTCGCCATCCACAGCATCGCAACCAGCATCAGCACCGAGCCGAGCAGCGTGTAGAGGAAGAACTTGTAGCTGGCGTAGATCCGGTCCGCCCCGCCCCAGATGCCGATGATGAGATACATCGGGATCAGGCCGGCTTCGAACATGATGTAGAACAGGAACAGGTCCTGCGCCGAGAACACGCCGATCATCAGCGTTTCCATCAGCAGGAAGGCTGCCATGTACTCGCCGACACGCTTGTCGATTGCTTCCCAGCTGGCGAGGATGCAGATCGGCATCAGGAACACGCTGAGCACGATCAGCAGCAGGGCGATCCCGTCGATCCCAAGTGCGTAACTGAACCCGGCAAAGAGGTCGGCCCGCTCAACGAACTGCCACTGCGCACCGCCAATGTCGTAGTTGGCCCAAAGCACCACGCCGAGCGCGAGGTTGACCAGCGTCGCCACCAGCGCAGTCATCCGCGCCTGCGGGGCGCTCAGGAACAGGCAGGCAATCGCAGCCAGCAGCGGCACCGCCAGCATGACGGACAGGATGGGAAAGCCCCCCATTAGACCAGCACCCAGGTAATCGCGGCGACCAGCCCGAGGAGCATGATCAGCGCATAGCTATAGAGATATCCCGACTGGACCTTCTTCGCGAGAGCGGCGCCCTGCACCACCAGCGCGGCGGCTCCATCAGGTCCGAACCGGTCGATGAGGCCCTTGTCACCCTTCACCCAGAAGATCCGGCCGAGCCAGAACGCAGGCTTGACGAACAGGACGTTGTAGAGCTCGTCGAAGTACCACTTGTTGTACACGAACTGGTGGACGAGGCGGAACTGTTCGACGAACTTCGCCGGGATCGACGGGTTGCGGATATAGGCATACCAGGCGCCGAGAAAGCCCAGCACCATCACGATGAACGCCGCGTACTTCACCAGGTATGGCACCGCGTGCATCCGGTGGATCAGGTTCTCATTATAAAAGATCGATCCGGCCCAGAAGGCGGCGCTGTCGAGGAATTGCGGCGCGAATACCTGCCCGGCCAGCACTGCACCGACTGACAGCACACCGAGCGGGATAAGCATCGGCAGCGGGCTTTCGTGCGGATGATATCCGCCCGTGGTGTCTTCGCCAGCCTGTTCCGGCGTCTTGTGAACACTGTGCTGGATGTGCTCGCTTTCGATCCAGCGCGGCTTGCCCCAGAAAGTGAGGAACATCAGGCGCCAGCTGTAGAAGCTGGTCAGCAGCGCGGCGATCACACCCATCCAGAAAGCGAAGGTGGCGAGATCAGTGCCGCGCGCAAAGGCGACTTCGATGATCGCGTCCTTCGACCAGAACCCGGCGAAGCCCAGCTTGAGGTGGTAGACGCCCAGCCCTGTGATCGCCAGCGTGCCCAGCAACATCGCCCAGAAGGTCAGCGGGATGTGCTTACGCAGGCCGCCATAGTAACGCATGTCCTGCTCATGGTGCATCGCATGAATCACCGAGCCTGCACCAAGGAACAGCAGCGCCTTGAAGAACGCATGCGTGAACAGGTGGAACATCGCCGCGCCATAGGCACCAACCCCGGCGGCGAAGAACATGTAGCCGAGCTGCGAGCAGGTCGAATAGGCGATCACCCGCTTGATGTCCCACTGCGTGGTGCCGATGGTCGCCGCGAAGAAGCAGGTCGCGGCGCCAACGAACACCACCATGCTCAGCGCAACCGGTGCTGTCTCGAACATCGGCGAAAGGCGGCAGACCATGAACACGCCGGCCGTGACCATGGTCGCGGCGTGGATCAGCGCGCTGACCGGCGTCGGACCTTCCATCGCGTCCGGCAGCCAGGTGTGCAGGCCTAGCTGCGCGCTTTTGCCCATCGCGCCGATGAACAGCAGGATGCACAGGACATCCATCGTCGCCACGCGGTAGCCGAGGAAGCCGATCGTGCTCCCGCTCATGCCGGGCGCCATCTTGAGGATATCCGGGATCGAGGTCGTCTGGAACACCAGGTAGGTACCGAAGATGCCGAGCATGAAGCCAAGATCGCCCACGCGGTTGACCACGAAGGCCTTGATCGCGGCCTTGTTGGCGCTCGGTTTCCGGAACCAGAACCCGATCAGCAGGTAGCTGGCGAGACCCACCCCTTCCCATCCGAAGAACATCTGGACGAGGTTGTCCGCCGTCACCAGCATCAGCATGGCGAAGGTGAACAGGCTGAGGTAGGCGAAGAACCGGGGCTGGTCCGGATCTTCGTCCATGTAGCCCCAGCTGTAGAGGTGGACGAGCGCGGAAACGCTGGTGATGACCACCAGCATGACCGCGGTCAGCGTGTCGACCCGCAGCGCCCAGTCGAACGTCAGCGAGCCGGATTCGACCCACTTGAGCACGGGCACCACGGTTTCTTGAAGCGAGCCGTTCAGGAACCCGAGAAAGATCGGCCAGCTCATCAGGCACGAGGCGAACAGTGCACCCGTGGTGATCGACTTGGCTGCCGTATTGCCCAGCGCGCGGTTGCCCAGCCCGGCGATGATCGCGGCAAGCAACGGGAGAAAGACGATCAGGAGGATTTGCGTCGAGCTCACGTCCGTCACCCCTTCAACCGGTCGACGCTGTCAACCGCGATCGTGCCGCGGTTGCGGAAGTAGATTACCAGGATGGCGAGGCCGATGGCTGCTTCGCCGGCAGCCACGGTGAGTACGAACATCGCGAACACCTGTCCGACGAGGTCATTCAGGAAGGCGCTGAACGCGACCAGGTTGATGTTCACGCTGAGGAGGATCAGCTCGATCCCCATCAGGATGATGATCACGTTCTTCCGGTTGAGGAATATGCCCAGCACGCCGAGCACGAACAGGATCGCGCTGACGACAAGATAGTGTTCGATGCCGATCATTTTGCCAATTCCCGTTCGTATCGAGCGGAGCGCGAAGCGCGTAGTCGAGATACTGGCGCGATGCGTGTCTCGACTACGCTCGACACGCACGGCTGTTGTCGATGCGACATCACAACTCCACCCCCTGCCCGACGGTGGGCTGTTTCATGACGACCGCGTCTTCGGGACGGCGGGCGACCTGGCGGGAAATGTTCTGGCTCGCCCGAGCGCTCTTCGGCGGACGGTGGGTGAGGACGATCGCACCGACCATTGCGACCAGCAGGATCATGCCCGCCACCTCGAACAGGATCAGGTAGCGACCGTACATCAGCGCGCCGAGGCTCTCGATATTGCTGCGGTCGGCCATCGGCGCGGCGAGACCATCAGGGGTGCCGAGCTGCAACGCTCCGGCCTGATAGGCACCGATGCCCAGGACGAGTTCCGCCAGCAGCACCATCGCGATGGCGATGCCGAGCGGGAAGTTCTTGATGAACCCGGCGCGCAGTTCGGCAAAGTCGATGTCGAGCATCATGACCACGAACAGGAACAGCACCGCGACCGCGCCGACATAGACGATCACCAGCAGCATGGCGATGAATTCGGCGCCGACCAGCACCATCAGCCCCGCCGCGTTGAAGAACGCGAGGATCAGCCACAGCACCGAATGGACCGGATTGCGCGCGGTGATCACGAACACCGCGCTGGCGATCATCAGTACCGCGAACAGGTAGAAGGCAATTGTCTGGATCATTGCGCGCGGCCCCTACCGGTAGGGCGCATCGGCTTCAAGGTTCGCGGCA
>JAHDXX010000183.1 GCA_023384025.1 Sphingomonadaceae bacterium | reverse complement strand
GCCCGCGAAGCGTTCGATCAGGTAACCCCGCTGGCCTATGTGATCATGTACGTCGGTCCGTCCTACGCCCAGATTGTCACCCTCGCCGTGGGAATGTGGCTACATGTCAGGCGGGTCGAAAGGTTCGGCCCCTATCGCGACTGGCGACTGGTGCCAAAGCCGGCGTGAGCGACCGATGGGCGTGATGTTTTCCCCCAGGTCGGACGACAAGATCGCCACGGCTCTGCCGTCGCCAGCGGCGCGATACCGCGTGGACAGTCTGGACCCTGCCCTGCTGGCCTACCTCCAGTCCTGCTTCGCCGGCGCGCGCACCGAACAACTGCGGGTAATCTATTGCGACCAGCGACAGGGCTACCTCTGCGACGACCTGTTTGCGCATGGCCAGTCGGACAGCATCATCACCAAAGTCCGTCCCCTGTTCGAGCGCGCACTCGGGCTGGGAGCAAACGCCCTGCTGCTGGCGCACAATCATCCTTCGGGCAATTGCCTGCCAAGCCAGGACGATATCCGTTCGACCCGTTACCTGCGCTACATCGGCGCTGCGCTGGATGTCGACCTGATCGATCATCTGATCTTTGCCGGACGCCGTTGTTTCAGCATGGCGGGCGGTGGCTATCTGTGACCCTGCCAGCCGGGCTCATGCCGCGCCAGTTGCGCGCAGGCCCGGTGCTGCTTGACCTGTTTCACCGCGATGCAAAGCTGTGTGACCGCTGGCTTTACCTGCACCCGCGCGAGTTCGGCCTGCTCTGGCGCCTCGCCGAAACGCCCCGCACGGCACTAAGCCGACGCACTCTGCTGTCGGATGTGTGGCGGCTGCGGCACGAGCCGGAAACCAACACACTTGAGGTTCACGTCTTTCGCCTGCGCCGCAAGCTGTCTGCCTACGGGGTGGAGCGCCTTGTGGTAACGGACCCCGCCGGGGGATATCGCCTCGATGCGGAAGTCACCCCGATCCTGCCGCACACGCAAGAGTGCGAGGCACTGGACAGGCAAGCCATGATCGGCAACGGTGACAGGGAAGAACCACAGACCGGATAGTCCGCCATGCAGCTTGCCACCAACGACCGCGTCGCCATCGACTTCCTCGACGACGGGATTGCCCACGTCCGCCTGACGCGGGGCGACAAGATGAACGCGCTTGATCCCGAGATGTTCGACCGCATCGCCGAAGCGGGTTACGCGCTGAATGACCATGCGGGCCTGCGTGTGGTGGTCCTGTCGGGCGAAGGGCGCGCATTCTGCGCCGGGCTTGACCTGTCGAACTTCGCGCGCACCCCGGATCCGGACGAGCCCGACCTGACGGTTCGTACCCATGGCAACGCCAACCGGGCGCAGCAGGTGGCGATGCAGTGGCGCAAGCTGCCGGTACCGGTCATCGCCGCGGTGCACGGCGTCTGCTTCGGTGGCGGCCTGCAGATCGCCAGCGGCGCCGATATCCGTATTGTCGCACCGGATACGCGGATGGCGATCATGGAGATGAAGTGGGGCCTGGTGCCCGACATGGGCGGTTATGCCCTGTGGCGCGGGCTGATCCGCGACGATGTGCTGCGCGAACTGGTCTATACCAACCGCGAATTCACTGGCGCGGAGGCCCAGGTGCTCGGCCTTGCCACCTATGTCGAAAGCGACCCGCTGGAGCGGGCCATGGCGATTGCCCGCATGATTGCGAACAAGAACCCGCATGCGATCCGCGCCGCCAAGCGGCTCCACGCGAGAATGCCCGAAGCCGATACTGACGCCTTGCTGATCGAGGAAAGCCGCGAGCAGCACGCCATCATCCGGACAAAGAACCAGGTCGAAGCCGTGATGGCGGAAATGGAACGCCGCAAGCCGGTGTTCCAGGAAGCCTAGGGTCAGGACCCATTAACTGCGGCTTCGAGGTTTGAGTCAAAATGGCTCAGTGCAAGGCGGGAAGGCGCGGGAATATGTCGATATTTCAAGGCTTCCCAACGAAGCAATGGGCCATTTTGGCCAAATCCCTGCGGGACGACGGAATGGCTTCCATCTCGAAACGAAATCCCCTTGGACAGGCAATCAGCCTGCCCGGCGTGAATTTCCTTCCGATATGTTCGCCATTCCGACGCCTCGAAGGTGCAGTTAATGGGTCCTGACCCTAGAGCGGACCACCGCATATCAGACCCCGGCTCGGGCCTTACCCGAACACCGCCACCGACTGCATTCCCGACATCACCAGCCGGCCGTCGGCGCTGAACAGGCGCAGCCGTTCGCTCGAATAACCGTGGTCAGCCCACTCACTGGCGGTTTCGCCCAGCCACCAGCCGTCCTGCGTGCGGGGTTCCGGATCGAGGACATTGAACGACCAGTTGATCGAACTGATCGGGCCGAGGCGCTGCATGGCCCGCATGGCGCCCGGCGGGAGCGTATCTCCCATCAGCACGAGGTCGGACAGGGGATCGAGCCCGGTCGGCTCCTTCAGCCGCAGCCAGCGCCGCACCACGGGCGCACCGGGCCCGCGCGCATCCTGTGCGCGGCGCAGCTCGAAATTGTGCGCCAGGAACGGCGGTGCCTTGTCGCTCGGCAAGGTCTCGTCCGGCAGCTTCGGCCAGGGATCGAGCGTTGCGGCAGGGTGCACGGCGTTGGCCTCGCGCGCAGTCCCGAACAGCCAGAACGTGCTCAGCGCCACTGCCCCGTCGCACCACAGTTCGCTGCGGACCTGTGCCACGTTGCGACCGGCCCGGACCAGCTCGGTCCGGAACTCGACCGTGTCCCCCACCGGCGCTACGAAGGCGACCTGTCCGGCCCGCAGGGGCGGCAGGTCGGGAAAGGCCCTGATGGCCGCGGTATAGGCAAGCAAGGCAGAGGCCCCGCCATAAAGGGTGCGTCCCTGCATCCATTGCTGCGCGGCAGGCAGATGGACCGGGCCGGTGCGCCCGTCGATCGGGGCAAGAAGTTCGGCAACAGACATGGCGTGCGCCCATAATCGATCGCGGGGCTTTCACCACCCCCTCAATTATCCAGTCGGGCCAAACCTGCCAGACCTACCAAACCGGATTGCCTTGCCGCGGCCGAGCGGCTAGGGGGCCGCTTCCTGCCTCCTCGCCGGGGCAGGACGAGGCCCGATGGCGGAGTGGTTACGCAGAGGACTGCAAATCCTTGCACGCCGGTTCGATTCCGGCTCGGGCCTCCACTTCCCTTGTCAGGGAATGTGCCGCTTTAGCTCAGTTGGTAGAGCACATCATTCGTAATGATGGGGTCACGTGTTCGAGTCACGTAAGCGGCACCATTTCACCGTTCGCCAAAGTGCGCCAACGGTTGAGAAAATAAAGGAAATCTGCTAAAAATGGGACTGGCTTGACCGCCAGTGTTCACCCTTGTTCGCCGAAAATCGGATGCTTCTGGGGGCCATGGCGGGGGCCGCTTGATTAACGCAAGAAAGGCGTGGCCCCCAAATGGCACTTTCCGATACTGCTCTTCGCAAAACCAAGCTCAAAGCAAAGCCATATAAGCTGGCAGATGAAAAGGGCCTGTTTCTTCTGATTCAGCCATCCGGCGGAATGCTCTGGCGGATGAAATACCGTGTCGATGGACGCGACGAAGCTGGCAATCCCAAGCGTGTGGAAAAGAAGCTCTCGCTCGGCACCTATCCCGAAGTCAGTTTGAAAGATGCGCGCGAAGGACGGGATGAGGCCAGGCGCTTACTGGCGCAAGGCAAAGACCCGGCGGACGAGAAGCGCCGCGAAAGGCAGGCGAGAAAAATCGGCGCGACCAACACGTTCAGCATCGTTGCTAGAGCCTATATCGACAAGAACCGGAGGGATGGGTTGGCAGAGGCAACGGTGAGAAAGCGCGAATGGTTCGTGCGCCTCATCGAAAAGCCGCTTGGCCAGCGTCCTATTGCCGAAATTGCGCCTTTCGAGATTCTCGATGCCGTGCGCCCATTCGAGGCCGCCAAGAATGACGAAAAGGCACACCGGACATTGCAGTTCATCGGGCAAGTGTTCCGTTATGCCATCGCCAATCAGCTTGCGCCGTCCGATCCCACGCGTGACTTGCGGGGTGCATTGGCGAGCCGCCAGCCAAAGCACCATGCTGCGATTCTCGACCCCAAGAAGGCTGGCGACCTGCTTCGCGCCATTGATGGTTATGAGGGCTTTCCGCTCACACGCATTGCCTTGCAGCTATCGGCCCTGCTGTTTGTCCGGCCGGGCGAGTTACGCCGGGCCGAATGGGCGGAAATCGACCTTGAAGCGGCCGTTTGGCGCATCCCAGCTCCCAAGATGAAGGGACGCATGGAACATGTCGTACCGCTGTCCCGGCAATCCATGGCGCTGTTTGAGGAAGCGCGGGTGATGACGGGTGGCGGACGGTATGTATTTCCTTCCATCCGCTCGGGCCTGCTACCCATGTCGGAGAACACGGTCAACGCCGCGCTCCGGCGGCTCGGCTATACGGGTGACGAAATGACTGCCCATGGCTTTCGGGCAATGGCCAGCACATTGCTCAACGAGTCCGGTAAATGGTCATCGGACGCTATCGAGCGATCTTTGGCGCATAAAGATCGGGATACGATCCGCGCGGCCTATCATCGCGGCGCACATTGGGCAGAGCGGGTGAGTATGGCGCAATGGTGGGCGAACTATCTGGAGCGGTTGCGGGTAGGCGCCGATATTGTCCCAATTAAAACTTCGAGAAAACGTCATATCGCTTGAAACAAATCCCGATGTTACGCTACGTAACATTAAAGCCCTTTGTAAACATTGACGTCACTATATGCTTGACAGCGAACGGTGTTGGTCACAGTCTGCAAAGCGTCGTAGGCAAGGTGTTTAGGCACTGGTCCACGGCCCGCATTGAGTAGCCACGAAGCAACAACGACGCACCACGAAGAACCAAGGAAATAGCTGTGAAAGCCACCCACATCTCATAGGCTGGCGCGCGGGGCCTTCCTGTCGCACCGGCGATAAGGAGCCCGAAATGAACCTCCCGCTTACACTTGGTGTCAATGATGCTGCCCGGTCCCTAGGGATAGGACGGACTCACCTATATCTGCTTATAAAGCAAGGAAAGATTGAGACAATCCAGCTTGGGCGAAGACGGTTAATCGTTGCGAAGTCACTCCACAGGCTGGTGGAACCGATCGAATGACTTGCGCGGCACAAATGCCCCAAGAATCACCCCCCATGCCGTCAATCGGCTGGCAGGAACTTCGCGATCTGGGATTCAATCTGATCCCCGTCCGCGTCGGCGAAAAAATCCCTGCAATCCAGTGGGCACGTTTCCAGACTGAACGTGCCTCATTGGAGGAGATTGAAAGATGGCAGCGCGAAGGCCACAACGCCGGTATCGTCACGGGTGCAATATCGGGAATCGTCGTTCTGGACTGTGACACGCCGGAAGCGATCGCACGCGCCAAGGAACTTGGCATCCCGGCAGGGACGATTTCCGTCAAGACCGCGAAGGGCTGCCATTTCTATTTTTGGCATCCCGGCTTTCAGGTTCCGAACAAGGCTAGTCTGCTTCCCGGCATGGATATTCGTGGTGACGGCGGTTTCGTGGTTGCGCCTGGCTCGGTCCACCCCTCCGGCTCCATCTATGAATGGGCTGACCATCCGGCGTGGAACGACTGCCCTCCCCTACCTGCTTGGTTGCACGACCTTCTGCAAGGCGAGCCGGAAGCACAGCCGTGCGCCGCAATGTCGGCTGGCGCATCGGAGCATACCCCATATGGGCAGCGCGCCCTTGACCGGGAACTTACAATCCTTCGCAATGCACCGGAAGGTCGCAGAAATCATCAGCTAAACCGATCCGCTTATGCCATGGCGCAACTGGCCGCTGGCGGGCAGATTGAGCCCGACATGGCCCAAGCCGCGCTGTACAACGCCGGGCACGTCATCGGACTTGATTCGCTGGAAATTCAGAGAACGCTGGAGAGCGCATGGCGCGCCGGATCGCAGCAGCCGCGTGTTCCTCGAACGGCAGACCCTGGACTTGGGCAGGGCGGCCCGCCAATCATCATAAGCGCGAGCCAACTGGCCGAAATGTCTTTTCCGCCGTTGCGATGGGCGATACCTGGCCTCGTGCCAGAAGGGCTCGCATTGCTCGCTGGAAAACCGAAACTCGGCAAATCTTTCTTTGTTCTGCAAATGGCAAATGCGGTTGCCACGGGTGACGGCCGGGTGTTCGGCGTGCGGGAGATTGACGCGGGTGACGTGCTGTTCTGCGCGCTGGAAGATAGCCAGCGGCGCCTCAAGGATCGTCTCGCGCGACAATATCCTTTCGGCGGCATACCCGACAGGCTCCATTTCGCAAC
>JAHDXX010000182.1 GCA_023384025.1 Sphingomonadaceae bacterium | reverse complement strand
GCCGACAGTGCAGCCATTACCGGCGGTAGCGGGCTCTCCATCGATCGGCTTGGTGACAAGGAAAATGCCACCGTTGTGCATGTAGATCAGTCGGCCCTTGGGATCGGTGATGCCTTCACGCCCGCCCATGGCCGCAAAGGTGGCATCATAGAACTTCTTGGACCGGTCGATATCGTTCGATCCGACCATCATATGGCTGAACATGGCACTCTCCCTTTTCGGTTGCGTTTCGCTACCTGTCTTGTCAGCTGGGGTTCGTCAATAGACCACGACGCTGCGGATCGATTCCCCGGCGTGCATCAGGTCGAAGGCGGTGTTGATCTCTTCCAGCCCCATCACGTGGGTGATCATCGGGTCGATCGCGATCTTGCCGGTCATGTACATGTCGACGATCTTGGGCACGTCAGTGCGGCCCTTGGCCCCGCCGAACGCGGTGCCACGCCAGTTGCGCCCGGTGACCAGCTGGAACGGGCGGGTGGCGATTTCCTTGCCCGCTTCGGCCACACCGATGATGATCGAAGTGCCCCAGCCGCGGTGGCAGGCTTCCAGCGCCATCCGCATGACTTCGGTGTTGCCGGTCGCATCGAAGGTATAGTCGGCCCCGCCGTCGGTCATCAGCACGACCTTGGCGACCACATCCTCGCGGCTCATGCCTTTGGAATTGAGGAAGTCGGTCATGCCGAACTTGCGGCCCCACTCCTCGCGGTCGGGGTTGATGTCGACCCCGATGATCTTGCCTGCGCCCGCCAGCCGCGCCCCTTGGATGACGTTGAGGCCGATCCCGCCAAGGCCGAACACCACCACGTTGTCGCCCACCTGGACCTTGGCGGTGTTGATCACCGCCCCGACCCCGGTGGTGACCCCGCAACCGATGTAACAGGCACTCTGGAACGGTGCGTCCTCGCGGATCTTGGCGACGGCGATTTCCGGCAGCACGGTGAAGTTCGAGAAGGTCGAACAGCCCATGTAGTGGAAGATCGTCTGCCCCTTGTAACTGAACCGGCTGGTGCCATCCGGCATCAGGCCCTGCCCCTGCGTCGCGCGGATCGCGGTGCACAGGTTGGTCTTGCCGGAAAGGCACGACTTACACTGGCGGCATTCCGGGGTGTAGAGCGGAATCACGTGATCGCCCGGCTTGACCGAGGTCACGCCTGCGCCGACCTCGCGCACGATCCCGGCGCCTTCATGGCCGAGGACACTCGGGAAGATCCCCTCGCTGTCGAACCCGTCGAGCGTATAGGCATCGGTGTGGCACACGCCCGTGGCCATGATCTCGACCAGCACTTCACCCGCCTTGGGTCCTTCCAGATCGAGCTCGACAATCTCGAGCGGCTGCTTGGGGGCAAAGGCAACGGCGGCGCGGGTCTTCATCGGCGATTCTCCTTCTCGGCCGTCGCTTGGCCGCGCCGGGCAGTCAACGCAAGGGGCAAGCAGTGATCGCTCATTCGCCTTCGTGGACAGTCTTGGCCACCATGCAGGCCATCACGCCTTCCATGCCGTCTTCGTGCCCGTGGCCGGACCACTTGATCCCGCCAAACGGCGCATCGACTGCGCTGACCGAGGGGTGGTTGATCGCCAGCATGCCGGATTCGATTTCCGCGGCGAGGCGGCTGCGGCGCGCCGGGCTGGACGTCCAGGCATAAGCCGCCAAGCCATAGGGCAAGCGGTTGGCCTCCTCGATCATCGCTTCCTCGCCGGCATAGCGGTTGACGATCGCGACCGGGCCGAAGGGTTCTTCCTGCATGATCTCGGCAGACAGCGGCACTTCGGCGAGCACGGTCGGCTGGAAGAAGAAGCCCTGGTTGCCGATCCGCTCGCCGCCGCTGGCGACCTGCGCCCCGGCAGTGCGAGCATCGCCGACCATTCGCTCCATCTGGTCGGGACCGCGCGGGCTGGCCATCGGGCCCATCTTGCTCGCCGGGTCCATCCCGTTGCCGACAGTGATCGCCTTGACCCGCTCGACGAAACCGTCGCGGAACTTGTCGAAGACCGGTTCCTCGACCAGGAACCGGGTTGGACTGACACAGACCTGCCCGGCATTGCGATAGGCGTTGGGCACCATCGTATCGAGCGCGCGGTCGATGTCCGCGTCGGCAAACACCAGGATCGGGGCATGGCCGCCCAGTTCCATCGTGGTCCGCTTCAGGTCTTCCGCCGCCAGCTTGGCCAGATGCTTGCCCACTGCGGTCGAACCGGTGAAGCTCAGTTTGCGGATCACCGGCGAGCCGAGCAGATGGCGGCTGACTTCGTCTGGCACCCCGAATACGCACTGGCACACCTCGGGCGGGCACCCGGCATCTAGCAGCGCCTGCACGATGGCAAGACCTGCTGCCGGGGTTTCTTCCGACGGCTTGACGATTACCGAGCAGCCCGCTGCGACCGGCCCGCCGACCTTTCGCGCGACATTAAGCGCCGGGAAGTTCCACGGCGCGAACGCCGCCACCGGCCCGACCGGTTCGTAGCGCACTTCGGACCGCATACCTGCCGGACGCACCAGCGTGCGGCCGTAGCTGCGCTTGCACTCGCCAGCATAGAATTCGAACAGCATAGCCGAATAGAGCACTTCGCCCTTGGCTTCGGCGAGCGGCTTGCCCTGTTCGCGGGTCAGGATCGCGGCAATCGCGTCAACCCGCTCGCGCAGCAGGGCGCCGGCATTGGTCAGGACAGCTGCGCGCTGTTCAGGCGGTGCCTTGCGCCAGGTAAGGAAGCCGGTCTGCGCGTTGTCCAACGCTTCGTCGAGATCGGCAGCGGTTGCCAGAGGCAGGGCAGCGATGGGTTCACCTGTCGTCGGATCAAGCACATCGGCAAGATCACGCCCTTCCCCGGCGCGCTTGGCACCGCCGACAAGAAGGTGGAGCTGGGGATATTCGGTCATGCGATTCCTTTCGTCAGGAGGCGCCCTTAGCAGCGCGATGCGGATCGTGCATGTTCATCTTCGCCGCGCTAGAGCGGTGAGATGATCTTCGCTTCTCTCGCTCTCGCCATTCAGGCCGCCGCCGCGCCGCCTGCCCTGACGCTGGACCAGAACGCCGCTGTGCGCTGCGCTGCGGCCATGGCTCTCACCGCGCAGGCGCAAGTGCGCGGCGAACCCGCCGCCACTGCCCTGCCGCCGCTGGGGGAGCGGGGGCGGGAGTATTTCGTCAGGGTCTCGGCGCGGCTGATGGACGATCTGGGCCTTGATCGGGACCAGATTGCCAGCCTGTTCCGCCAGCACGCGGGGGAGCTTGCCCGCAGCGGCGAGGCGACCGGTGTCGCACGCGCCTGTATGCCGCTTCTCGACACTGCCGGTCTCTGACCGCAAATCCGGCAGATTGTGACGGCAAGTGCTGGACGCCGTCCGAGCCTTGCGGCAATGACCCGGGTCTATGTGGCGTATCTACCAATTCCCTCTCTGCCCGTTCAGTCGCAAGGTGCGCTTGCTCATGAGCGAGAAGGGCATTGCCTACGAATTATGGCGGGCCAACCCGTGGGATGCAGGTGAGGACTTCTGGAACCTGAACCCGGCAGGCCGTACCCCCGTGCTGCGTGACGAGGGCAAGGACGTGACCTTGTGCGACAGCGCCGCCATCTGCGAATACCTCGAGGAAACCGTTGACCGGGTGCCGATGATCAACGGCACCGCGCTCAACCGGGCCGAGATCCGCCGGCTGGTTGCGCTGTTCGACGAGAACTTCTTTGCCGACGTGACCATGCCGCTGCTGCACGAGAAGATGAAGAAGCGCATCGTCATGCGCCAGCCCCCCAACGGCGGAATCCTGCGCGAGGCGATGAAGGCGGCGCATCTTCACCTCGACTATATCGACTGGCTGCGTCTCAACCGCCCATGGCTCGCCGGCGCGCAAATGAGCCTCGCCGACCTTGCCGCGGCGGCGCAGATTTCCGTCGCCGACTATCTCGGCGGGATCGACTGGACCGGGCACGAACCGGCGCACGAGTGGTACCTCACTCTCAAGTGCCGCCCCAGCTTCCGGCCGCTGCTGTCCGAACGGATGGAAGTGATCCAGCCACCGGTGCACTACTCCAACCCGGACGGTTGAGGAGCAGCAGGCGCGTTCCCATATCCTGCTGCAAAGGAGCCCGCGATGCCAGATAGCAAGACCCTGACCGACGCCGAATGGCGTGAGCGCCTGACTCCGGAACAATACCACATCCTGCGCGAGAAAGGCACCGAGCGGGCCTATACCGGGGTGTTCGACAAGCACTACGACCCTGGGGAGTACTATTGCGCCGGCTGCGGCGCGAAGCTGTTCGAAAGCGATGCCAAGTACAACAGTGGTTGCGGCTGGCCCGCCTTTACCCGCCCCGCCGAAGGCGAGGCCGTGGCAGAGCATCGCGACACGTCATACGGCATGATCCGCACCGAAGTAACCTGTGCGGCATGCGACGGGCACCTGGGCCATGTCTTCCCCGATGGCCCGCCAGACCAGGGCGGCCTGCGCTATTGCATCAACAGCGCCGCGCTCGATTTCGTGCCGGAGGACAAATAGACGCAACCCCGTTCACGCGGGGTTAGAACTTCCCTATGCACGGGCAGCACTCACTGGCCGGCAGGCGGCCATAGCGATAGCAGGGCGGATGGCGAAACGAGGGAGCAGGCGGCAGGCTGCCGCCAAGGCGAAGCAGGCAAGCGACAGGCCCGCGCCCACCGGCTGGCGGCTGTGGCTGCGCAGGCTGTTACTGTGGGGCGGCGGGCTGGCTTTGCTCGGTCTGCTGTTCGTGGTCGTCTCCGTGCTGTTCGCGGCGCGCTCGCTGCCCAGTTACGAAGAGCTCAAGGCCACCCAGACCGGGCAGACCATCATCGTGCGCGCCCGCGACGGGACGGAACTGATCGCGCTCGGCCCGAGCTATGGCGAATGGCTCGATTACGAAGAAATCCCGCAAGTGATGAAGGATGCGATGATCGCGGTCGAGGACCGGCGGTTCCATTCGCACTTCGGCTTTGACCCGATCCGCCTGACCGGCGCGGTAATCGAAGGCGTTACCGGGGATGACCGGATCGGCGGCACTTCCACCATTACCCAGCAGCTTGCCCGCAACGTGTTCCTCAATTCCAACCGCACGCTCGACCGCAAGGCGCGCGAAGCGGTGCTGGCGATGGCGCTGGAGTGGAAGTTCTCCAAGGACCAGATCCTCGAGCTCTATCTCAACAAGGTCTATTTCGGCGGAGGTGCCTACGGCATCGATTCCGCCAGCCGCCGCTTTTTCAGCCATCCCGCGACGACGCTGAGCACTGGCGAGGCCGCGATCATTGCCGGGCTGGTCAAGGCACCAAGCCGTTATTCGCCTACCGCCGACGTGCAGGCCGCGGTCGACCGGGCGCAGGTCGTGCTGCGTTTGATGAAAGAGCAGGGCAAGATCCCAGCCGATGCAACGGTCGACATTTCAGCGGTCAAGCTGAAGCAGGAAAAGAGCCAGAACTCGGTCCGTTATTTCACTGACTGGGTCCTGCCGCAGCTTGACCTGATCCTGCCCGAAACGTTCGAACCGATCGAGGTGTGGACCACGCTGGATGTCGGCATGCAGCGCGCGGCGACTGCTGCGGTCCAGGCCAATACGCCCGGAGGGGCGCAAGGCGCGCTGGTCAGCCTTGACCGGGACGGTGCCGTGCTCGCGCTGGTCGGCGGGACGGACTACGTCGAGACCAACTACAACCGCGCGACCGATGCGATGCGGCAGCCGGGTTCGGCGTTCAAGCTGTTCGTCTATCTTGCCGCGCTCGAAGCCGGTTACCGGCCAGACGACACCGTGGTCGATACTCCGGTGACAATCGACGGGTGGAGCCCGCGCAACAGCAATGGTGGCAACGCGGGCGAGACGAACCTGCGCACCGCATTTGCGCTATCGATCAACACTGTGGCGGCGCAGCTTGGCAACGAAGTCGGCTTCGGCACGGTCGGAGGAATGGCGCGACGGTTCGGGATCACCACCCCGGTTTCCTCGTTCCCGTCTATGGTGCTGGGCAGCTCCGAAGTGCGGCTGATCGACATGACCCGGGCCTTTGCGGCGGTTTCCGCCAAGGGCAATTCGGTCGAGCCCTATGGCATTGTCCGGGTCACGACCGGAAATGGCAAAGTACTCTACCGCCATGAGAAGGAAACACCCGCCAAGCTGGTTCCGGATTATGTCGCCGCCGGGATGACTGACCTGCTCCAGGCGGCAGTTGCCACCGGCACCGGGCGGGCGGCGCAGATCGGGCGACCCGTCGCCGGCAAGACCGGCACCACCAGCTCGAACAAGGATGGCTATTTCGTCGGCTTTTCCAGCGGCATTACCACCGGGGTGTGGATGGGCCGCGACGACAACAAGGCGGTCGGCGGGCTGCAAGGTGGCCGCGCCCC
>JAHDXX010000181.1 GCA_023384025.1 Sphingomonadaceae bacterium | reverse complement strand
GCTCGCCTGCACCCACTTCCCGCTCCTGCGCGAGGAACTGGGCGCGCTGTTCGGTTCCGGTGTTGCGCTGGTCGACGGTGCGGAAGGGATTGCCCGCCGCATCGCCAGCCTGACCGGGGGGCAGGCGTTTGCCCGGCAGGAACCCGACCTCGCCGTGACCACGGGCTCGCTGGACGATTTCCGCACCCTGGCCCCCTGCTTGCGCGGCTATGGCCTTGACCGGATCGTCAAATTCTAGCTGCGAACCGCTCGCAAAGATCGTGATGGAAAAGCTGCGATTCTCCGCCTAAGTCACATTCCCGATGGCCGCGGACGGGGCGGTGCTGACGCAGGTAAGCGATGAACTACGACCAGATTTTCGAGCAAGCGATCGACCGCCTGCACTCCGAAGGCCGCTACCGTGTCTTCATCGACATCCTCCGCAACAAGGGCGCGTTCCCCAATGCGCGCTGCTTCCATGGCCACAACGGGCCGAAGCCGATCACCGTCTGGTGCTCGAACGATTACCTCGCGATGGGCCAGCACCCCAAGGTGATTGCCGCGATGGAAGAAGCGCTGCACGACGTCGGCGCCGGCTCGGGCGGCACCCGCAACATTGGCGGCAACACCCACTACCACGTCGAACTTGAAGCCGAACTCGCCGACCTGCATGGCAAGGAAGCCGCCCTGCTGTTCACCAGCGGCTACGTCTCCAACGACGCCACCCTGTCGACCATTTCCAAGCTCCTGCCCGGCTGCGTGATCTTCAGCGACGAGTTGAACCACGCGAGCATGATCGCCGGCATCCGCAATTCGGGCTGCGAAAAGCGCGTGTTCCGCCACAACGACGTGGCGCACCTCGAAGAACTGCTGGCGGCGGAAGATCCCGAAACGCCCAAGCTGATCGCCTTCGAAAGCGTCTATTCGATGGACGGCGACGTCGCCCCGATCCACGCAATCTGCGACCTTGCCGACAAGTACAACGCGCTGACCTATATCGACGAAGTCCATGCGGTCGGCATGTATGGCGCGCGCGGCGGCGGCATTTCGGAACGCGACGAGGCGGCTGCCCGCATCGACATCATCGAAGGCACGCTGGGCAAGGCCTTCGGCGTGATGGGCGGCTACATTGCCGCTGACACGAAGATCGTCGACTGCATCCGCTCCTATGCCCCCGGGTTCATCTTCACCACCTCGCTCAGCCCCGCGCTGGTTGCTGGCGTGCTGGCCGCTGTCCGCCATCTCAAGGGCAGCAGCGAAGAGCGCGAAGGGCAGCAGCGCAACGCCGCGCTGCTCAAGGCCAAGTTCCGCGAAGCAGGCCTGCCGGTGATGGACAGCACCACCCACATCGTGCCGCTGATGGTCGGCGATCCGGTGCGCGCGAAGAAGATCAGCGATATCCTGCTGGCGGAATACGGTGCCTATGTGCAGCCGATCAATTTCCCCACCGTGCCGCGCGGCACCGAGCGCCTGCGCTTCACCCCCGGCCCGGCCCATACCGAAGCGATGATGGACGAGCTGACCCAGGCGCTGGTCGAGATCTGGGACCGGATGGAACTGGAACTGCGCCGCGCCGCCTGACACTTTGACCAAGGGCAAGTCTTAGACACCCGTTAACCACTTTGGCCCTATGCGAGCGCGTATGGCCATAAGCTTTCTCAAAGGTCGCAAGTCCGGCGCCGCAACAGCCGAGCCTGCCGCGCAACCGGTGCCCCGGTCTGAGACCGGTACCGAACCGCTGCGAGCAGCGATCCTTGACGAATTCGAGCGGGCCGGCAGCGTCTGGGTCTGGGCGACCGATGCCGAAGGCAACCTGCTTTACCTGACCGACAAGGCCCGCGAACTGCTTGCGATCGAGGCGGATAACCTGCTGGGGCAGCCGCTGGATACCGTGTTCGAACTGGACGAGAACCATCCCGATGCCGGGACGGGGCGCTCGCTGCGCTTCCAGCTCAAGGCGCGCTCGACCATTCGCGACCAGGTCGTGCGGTTTGCACTGGGTCACGCCGCCAGCGACCCGCGCCAGACCTGGTGGAGCATTTCCGGGCATCCCGTGCGCGATGCGGAAGGCAATTTCACCGGCTATCGCGGCAGTGCGAAAGACGTCACGGCAGAATACGAGCGGCAGATGGCGGATTCCCGCCTCGCCGAATACGATTCGCTGACCGGCCTCGCCAACCGCCATTCGATCAATCGCCACCTCGACAGCGCGATCACGGCCCATGCCGCCACCCAGCGACCCTGCGCGCTGATGATGCTCGACCTCGACAAGTTCAAGCACGTCAACGACACGCTCGGCCACCAGGCGGGCGACCAGTTGCTGGTGCAGGTCGCCGACCGGCTGTCGAACATCGTCGGCCAGCGCGGCAAGGTCGCGCGGCTTGGCGGGGACGAGTTCCAGGTCGTCCTAGTCGGCGAGGACGACCGCGGCAAGCTCGGCGAACTTGCGGACAAGATCATCAAGATCCTCTCGCAGCCCTACCCGCTCGACGAAGGCAAACGCGCCGTGATCGGCGCCTCGGTCGGCATCGCGGTGTTTCCGTTTGACGGCGACGACCGCGACAAGATCAACCGCAGCGCCGACCTCGCGCTCTATGCGTCGAAGAACGGCGGGCGCGGCCAGTTCCGCTTCTATTCCAGCGACCTCAAGGACGAGGAAGAGGTCCGCCAGCAACTGCTCGACGACTTGCGCGAGGCGCTGGCGCAGGGCCAGCTGTCGATGCACTACCAGCCGGTGGTGTCGATCGAGAGCAAGGCAGTGGTCTGCCTCGAAGCGCTGATGCGGTGGGAACATCCGGAAAAGGGCATGGTCAGCCCGGCGATGTTCATCCCGGTTGCCGAAGAAACCGACCTTATCAACCCGCTGGGTGAATGGGCCCTGCGCGAATCCTGCGCGGCCGCCGCCAAGTGGCCGGAAACCGTGCGGGTCGCCGTCAATGTCTCGGCCAACCAGTTCGTCAATCCGGGCTTTCCCGAAGTCGTGGCGAATGCCCTCGCCGCGACCGGCCTCGCCCCGGAACGGCTCGAACTGGAATTGACCGAAAGCGTGTTCGTGGGCGACACGGAAGCCACCGAGCGCACGTTCGCCACGCTCAAGAACCTGGGTGTGCGGCTGGCGCTGGACGATTTCGGCACCGGCTATTCCTCGCTCAGCTACCTGCGCAGCGCGCCGTTCGACAAGATCAAGGTCGACCGCAGCTTCGTCGATTCGTGCACCCAGAAGGATCGCAACAGCGCCAAGATCATCGCCGCCATCGTCGGCCTCGCCAATGCTCTTGGCATGGAAACCACGGTCGAGGGCGTGGAAGCGTTCGACCAGCTCGAAGTGGTGCGCGAAAAGGGCGCCAAGCTGATCCAGGGCTTCCTGTTTGCCCGGCCGATGCCGGAAGCGGACATCCTCGCCAGCTTCGAACGCGGCGAATACCAGATCGAGCCGCGCGGCCCGGACAAGTTCCGCCCGGACCGGCGCTCGGTGTTCCGCCGCATCGGCGCGATCCATGAAGACTACTACTACAACGTGGTCATGCGCGACCTGTCGCGCACCGGCGCCGGGCTCGAAGGCATTGTCGGCGTGCCGAAAGGCACCGCCATGGTGCTCGACCTGGGCGAAGGGCAGCTGGCGGTGTGCCAGGTCATCCATTCGCACGGGGACGAGATCGGGGTCGAGTTCGAGATGCCGCTGGTCAGCGATGGTTCTGGCGGGCTGTGCACCCGGCACCGCGTATCGCCATACATGATTGCAGCCGCCGGCCTGCCCAAGCGCCCCGGCACCGCTGGGCCGAACGAAGGCAAGCGCAGCGAGTCGAAGCCGCAGTTCCTCGAAGTTGCCCCGGGTTCGGCCCCCAGACCAGCAAGGGCCTGACAGTTTCCCCGCTCGACAGGCTCCGGCGCCTTGCTATGGCCCTCCTGCCAATACAGCGGAGGGAACATGCAGGACGGGGCAATGGGGTATGACGAGGTCGTTCTCGGGCGGCGCAGCATTCGCGGCTATCTCGACAAGCCGGTGCCGCGCGCACTGATCGAGGAAATCCTCACGCTGGCGATGCGTTCGCCCACGTCGATGAACACCCAGCCCTGGCATTTCCACGTCATCACCGGCGAGGCGCTCGACCGGATCCGCAAGGGCAATACCGAGAACATCCTTGCCGGGGTGCCCGACAGCCGCGAATTCCGCCGGGGCGAGCCCTTCGCGGGTGTCCACCGCGAACGGCAGGTCGAGGTCGCCAAGCAGCTGTTCGGCGCAATGGGCATTGCCCGTGACGATGCCGCAGCGCGACAGGACTGGGTGCTGCGCGGCTTCCGCCAGTTTGATGCGCCGGTCTGCGTCATCATCGCCTATGACCGCGAACTGTCAGGCAGCGACGACACCGCGTTCGACTGCGGCGCGGTGACCACGGCGCTGGTCAACGCGGCATGGTCGCGCGGGCTCGGCTGCGTGATCAACTCGCAAGGCATCATGCAAAGCCCGGTGGTGCGCGAACACGCGGGGATTCCGGACGATCAGGTCATCATGAAAGCGGTCGCGCTGGGCTGGCCTGATCCGGATTTCCCCGCCAACGCCGTGGTCAGCCACCGCAAGAGCGTGGATGAAGCGGCGCGGTTCGTGGGGTTTGACTGAGGGCTATTGCCGACCCTTCGCCGTCGCCCCGTGCTTGACACGGGGCTTGGCTTTTCTTGCTTCCACGTCAGCGCGAACCCCGGACATGGCGAAGAAGTAGCCAGGCCCCGTGTCAAGCACGGGGCGACGATGGAGTGAGGAAACCGCCTACGGGGTCGTCAGCCGACCGGCAGCTTCCGGCGGAAAATCTGGCAACACCGCCGTCCCACCCCACAGGCAGGACGGCGGGATTTGTCAGCGCAGACTCACCACGTTGTCGGTTGCCGGACGTGCGCGGTCGCCGCGGTAGAGGCTGGCCATGGGCTCGTCCTCGACCACGAACTGCTCGGCATTACCGAAGCCGTTGAAGCCGGTCTTCATCGCCGCACCGTAAGCGCCGAGCATCCCGATCTCGATGTAGTCACCGGCCTGGATGTCACCCGGCAGCAGGAAGGGCCCCTGCATGAAGTCGGCATCGTCGCAGGTCGGGCCGTAGAAGCTGAACTCCTGCTCGGCGTCGCGCAGGTCGTCTTCCAGTGCGGCCACCGGGAAGCGCCATTCGACGTGGGCAGCATCGTAGAGCGCGCCGTAGGCGCCATCGTTGATGTAGAGCTCGTCTCCGCGGCGCTTGTCCACGCGGACCACGAGGCTCGAATACTCCGCACACAGCGCGCGGCCGGGCTCGCACCACAGCTCCGCGTTGTAGGCGATCGGCAGCGCTTCGTAGTGGCGGTGGATCACGTCGAAGTAATCCTCCAGCGGCGGCGGCTCCATGCCGGGATAGACGCTGGGGAAACCCCCGCCGACGTCGATCATGTCGATCACCACGCCCGCTTCGGCCACGGCCGCGCGGACGCGCTCCAGCGCCTGGACATAGGCGAACGGGGTCATCGCCTGGCTGCCGACGTGGAAGCACACGCCCAGCCAGTCGCAGTGCTGGCGGGTCGCTTGCAGCAGGGGTGCGGCATCGGCGAGGTCGACCCCGAACTTGGCCGCAAGGCTCAGCTCGGAATACTCGCTCGAGACGCGCAGGCGCACGCACAGCCGCAGGTCGCGCGCCGGTTCGCCCGCGTCGCTGGTGCAGGCAGCGACGATCTTCTCCAGTTCCTCGACCGTGTCGAGGCTGAAGGTGCGCACGCCGTGCTGGAAATAGGCTTCGCGGATCGCCCGCTCGGTCTTGACCGGGTGCATGAAGCACAGCTCCGCCTCCGGCAGGGTGGCGCGCACCAGCCGCACCTCGGCAATCGAGGCGACGTCGTAATGGGTGATCCCGTTCGCCCACAGCACCTTGATCAGCTCAGGCGAGGGATTGGCTTTCACCGCATAGAGCGACTTGCCCGGAAACTTCTCGACAAAGAAGCGGGCAGCGCGCGCGGCAGCATGCGGGCGGTTGAGGATGACCGGTTCGTCCGGCGCGAGGGCGCGAACTACAGACCGTGCGTCAGGATAATGGTGCAACTCAAGGGACCCCCAATAGGCCTTGCGGCCAGAACGACTACAGGTTGAAGCTGCCTTGCGGTTTGGAAGTCCCCATGGGGCAGCGAGGGGGCGCATATAAGCGACCCCCGCTGAACCGCAAGTGAAAATCGGACCTCAGCTGAGCCGGTCGCGGAAGGCCTCGTAACCGAATGATTTTACACACTCGAGCTGGTCGGTTGCGCTGTCCCACAGCCAGATCGAGGGCAGCGGCACGCCGTTGAAAGTGTTGGTCTTCACCATCGAATAGTGCGCCTGGTCGAGGAAGGCGATTCGCTCACCCGGCTCGCACGGCACCGGGAGGCGATAATCGCCGATCACGTCGCCCGCGAGGCACGACGGCCCGCCGAGGCGAACCAAAAGCCCCTCCCCTTCAGGGGAGGG
>JAHDXX010000180.1 GCA_023384025.1 Sphingomonadaceae bacterium | reverse complement strand
TCCGCCACCGCCCGCGCCGCTTTCCCCAGATTGCGCGCCCGCGAGTAGTAGCCCAGCCCTGCCCAGGCGGCCATGACTTCCTCTTCCGGCGCAGCGGCCAGCGCCTCGACGCCCGGCCAGCGGGTGGTGAACCGTTCGAAATAGGGCTTCACCGCTGCCACCGTGGTCTGCTGCAGCATGACTTCGGACAACCACACGCGGTAGGGATCGGGCAGCGACGCACCCGGGCGCCCGCGCCACGGCAGGTCGCGCGCATGGCGGTCGTACCAGTCCAGCAGCAGGTCGGATATCGTCGCGGTGGCGCTCACGCTGCGGCTATGGCATGGGGCGGGCCACCATGGAACGGGACGCACCACCAGATCCGGCAAAAAAGCCCGCCAAGGGCCAGGCAAGGCCCTACACCCGCCCGCGCGGCGGGCAGGCGCGGCCGATCGCCGACCTGATGCCGCAGATCGGACGGCAGGCGTTCCGCCGGTTCGGCTTTGTCCAGTCGAGCGTGGTCACCCGCTGGCGCGAGATCGTCGGCGAGCACCACGCAAGGGTGTGCATGCCCGAGGCAATCCGCTTTCCCCCGGGCGAGAAGACTGATGGCATTCTCCAGCTCGTCGTTCTGCCCGCCCATGCTCCGCTGATCCAGCACGTGATCCCGGAAATCATCGAGCGGGTGAACCGGTTCTTCGGCTACAAGGCGGTGGCACGGGTCAAGCTGCGGCAAGGCGAGGTTAAGGCGCCGCCTGCTCAAGCAAGACCGGCCGCCCCGCCCTCGCTCAAGCCGATTCCCATGGAACTGGGGGACAGCTTGCGCGATATCGGCGATCCCGAACTGCGGGCGGTGCTGGAAGGACTGGCCCGGTCACTGGGCGAGAAGGAGCAGGACAAGGCATGAAGGTAACGAAGCGGACCCTTGGCTGGCTGGCGGCAGGCGCGCTCGCGGCGATGGCCGGGGTTGGCGTTGGGGCAGCCTCGAGCAACTGGAACACCCACGTTGTCCGCGCCGACGGGGCGCATGTGATCGGCAACCCCAAGGCGACCCGGGTGCTGACCGAGTTCGTCAGCTATACCTGCCCGCATTGCGGCGATTTCGCCCGCACCGGTGACGAGGCGCTCAAGCTCGCCCATGTCGGCCCGGGCAAGCTCCGGCTCGAGATTCGCCACATCGTGCGCGATCCGGTCGATCTGACCGTGGCAATGATGACCTGGTGCGGCGATCCCAAGAAGTTCCCGCAAAACCACGCGGCATTCATGCATGCCCAGCCGCGCTGGCTGTCGCTGGCCCGCTCGACCACCCCGGCGCGCCGCCAGCGCTGGTCCAGCGGCGATATCCCGGCGCGGATGCGTGCGGTCGCCTCCGACCTCGATTTCTACAAGATCATGGAAGGGCGCCGTTACAGCCGGACCGATATCGACAAGTGCCTGGCAGACACCAGCCGGGCCAATGCCCTGGCGGCAAATTCGTCCCGCGACGCAGAACGCTACAACGTCGCGGGCACGCCCAGTTTTGCGCTCGACGGCAAACTGCTGCCCGAAGTGCATGACTGGCCCACGCTGGAAAAGCACCTGCGCGGCGACACCTGACCCCTTTCCTGCGGGGACAAGCTGTGGAAAGGGGGGCATCCCGAGATGCGCCCGCTTTCCGGCAGGCCCTGCATCGTCTAGCCTTTCCTATCCCGTGACCAAGGATCGACCGACCATGACTCTCCTGCGCCGTATCGCTCTTGCCACTCTCGCCGCGCCGCTCGCGCTGGGCCTTGCCGCCTGCAATTCGGGCACAGAAGCCGAAGGCGGCCTCAGCGGGGAACCGGTTGCCGAAGTGGCCCCGCCCGCTGGCAAGACCTGGTCCGACACGGTTACCGTCACCGACATGGGCGGCTATGCGGTGGGCAATCCCGATGCGCCGATCAAGCTGATCGAATACGGCTCGCTCACCTGCCCGGGCTGCGCTGCCTTCTCGATGCAGGCGTCGATCCCGCTGCACGAGAAGTACATCAACTCCGGCCGGGTCAATTTCGAATTCCGCAGCTTCATCATCCACGGCCCGCTTGATCTGGTGCTGACCCGCCTGATCGGCTGCGGCAGCCCCGAAGCCGCGGTGCCGCTGGCTGACCAGATCTGGGCCAATCTCGGCCCGATCCAGCAGCGCGCCTATCAGGATCAGGCCGCGATGGAAGCTGCCCTCGCGCTTCCCGAAGACCAGCGGTTCGTTGCTTTCGCGCAGGCCACCGGGGTGTACGACTTCTTCGCCTCGCGCGGGGTGAGCGCCGATCAGGCGAAGGCCTGCCTCGCTGACTTCCCCTCGCTGGAGAACCTCGCCAACCTGTCGCAGCGCTACGCCAGCGAGGAAAACATCACCAAGACGCCGACGTTCGTCCTCAATGGCCAGATCATCGAGGAATCGAGCTGGGACGGGGTCGAAGCCGCGCTGCAACGCGCCGGCGCCAGATAAGCGCCGGGCTGACTGGGGGGTCAGGACACGGCGATGCGGATCAGGCAGCTCAGGCTTTCCGGCTTCAAGAGCTTTGTCGAGCCCGCCACGCTGCGCATCGAACCCGGCCTGACCGGCGTCGTCGGCCCGAACGGCTGCGGCAAGTCCAACCTGCTGGAGGCGATCCGCTGGGTCATGGGCGAGAATTCGCCCAAGTCGATGCGCTCCGGCGGGATGGACGATGTCATCTTCGCCGGGACCGCCACCCGCCCGCAGCGTGACTTTGCCGAAGTCGTCCTCTCCGCCGAGGACGGACGCGGCGAGGATCTGGAAATCACCCGCCGGATCGAGCGCGGTGCGGGCAGCGCCTATCGCCTCAACGGGCGCGACGTGCGGGCGAAGGACGTCGCGCTGACCTTTGCCGACGCAGCCACCGGCGCGCATTCCCCTGCCCTCGTCAGCCAGGGCAAGATCGCGCAGGTCATCGCGGCCAAGCCGGCCGAGCGCCGCCAGATGCTCGAGGAAGCCGCCGGGATCGCCGGCCTGCACGTGCGCCGCAAGGATGCCGAGCAGAAGCTGCGCGCGACCGAAGCCAACCTCGCCCGGCTCGAAGATCTCATGGCCGGGCTCGACAGCCAGATGGCCACCCTGCGGCGGCAAGCCAAGCAGGCCGAACGCTACACCAGGCTGTCGGACGAAATCCGCGTGGCCGAAGCAAGGCTGGTGTTCGCCCGCTGGCGCGATGCCGCAGCTGCAGCAGAGGCCGCGCGCAAGGAGGCGGCCGGGGCCGAGGCACGGGTCGAGGCCGCAACGGTCACTACCCGAGAAGCGCAGGCCGCACAGGCCGAAGCCGCCGCGAAACTCGCCGAGGCACGCGACGAACTGGCTGACCGGCGTGACGATGCCAGTGCCCACGGGCACCGCATGGCCGCGCTCACCAGCCAGCTCGAAGCCGCCGAGCAGCGCCTTGCCGACCTCACCCGCCAGCGCGAGCGGCTGGAGCAGGATCGCGGCGAGGCGGACCGGTTGACCCATGACGCCGCCGAAGCGCTCGCCCGGCTGGAACGCGAGCTCGCTGCCGGGCAGGCCGCGCTCGAAGCCGACGAAGCGCGTCGCCCCGCACTCGCCGCTCAGGTCGAGGAAACCGAGCGCGCCGGGCGCGCCGCCGAACTGGCGCTGGCCAAGGCGACCGCCGACCATGCCGGGGTCGAGGCCGAATGGCGGGTGGCGCAGGCGGCAATCGATCAGGCCCAGGCCCGCCTCACCCGGCTGGACGGCGAGGCGCGGAGGCAAGCCGATACGCGGCAGGCGCTGGCACAGGCGGGCGACCTGGAAGCGAAACTTGCCCAGGCGAAGGAGGCCGCCAGCAGCGCGACCGAAGCGGCCGCCGCGATGCGCACCACGCTCGAACGCCAGCGGTCAGACAAGGAAGCCTTGCAGGTCCGGCGCGATGACGCCGCCAGTGCGCTCGCCGCGGCCAAGGCGGAACTCGCCGGCATCGAGCGCGAACACGCGGCGCTCAAGCAGGATCGTGAAGCGCGCGAACGGCAGGCTGCCGGACGCGCCGGGCGCCGCGCTGCCATCGACACGGTGCGCGCGGCGCGCGGATACGAACGCGCGCTTGCCGCAGTGCTCGGGCGCGATGCCAAGGCCCCGCTGGGGATGGCAGAGGGCGATGGCCGGTTCTGGACCGGTGGCACCGCGCCGCAACCGCTCGCAGACAGCCTGCTCCGCCACGTGCCCGATTGTCCGCCCGAACTCGCCGTACGACTCGCGCTGGTGCGGGTCGCGGCGGAGGACTACGGGCAGGCGCTGGATCCGGGCCAGTGGCTCGTCACCCTGGCCGGGCACTTGCGCCGGTGGGACGGGTTCGTGGCGCGCGGGGAAGGCGCGGCGGAAGCGGCGCGGCTGGAGGCAGACAACCGCTTCGCCGAACTGTCCGCCCAATTGCCCCCGCTGGTCACGGCGGTCGAGGCGGCGGAGCAGCAGCAAGCACAGGTCCAGTCCGACCTTGCCGAACTGCAACGCGCGCTGATTGCGACCGAGCGCGATCTCGCCGGAGCCGCCGATGCCGAGCGGCAGGCGCTGCGCGCGGTCGATCAGGCTGAAGCCGAGCGCGAGCGGCTTGCCGGGCGGCTCGCCGAGCTGGACCGGGCGGCGCAGGATCTGGCCGAGCAACGCGGGCTGGCCGAAGCCGAGCTCGAAACGGCGCAGGGCCGCAAGTCTGCCCTGCCCGACCCCGCCACCGCGTCGCCGCGGCTCGCCGCTCGAAGGTGTCGCCACCTCGGCCGCCACCGGTCGCGCCACGCTGGAAGCAGCCCAGGCCCGCAACGAAGCAGCCCGGGTGGCCCAGCAGTCAGCCATGGCTGGTCTCGCCGCGCACGACCAGGCACTCGCGGTTGCGCGCGAGCGGACCACGGCTCAGCGCTCGGATATCGCCGGATGGCAGGCGCGCTCGTCCGAAGCGGCACGGCGGCTCGCCGGGATGGCGCAGCGGTTCGAGGAAATCGAGCAGGAGCAGGCAGTCGTCGCGGCCAAGCCTGCGGCGCTGATGCGCGAGATCGAGCAAGGCGACACCGTCCGCGCCCGCCTCACCGCCGAACTGGCAGCGGCGGAAGCGGCGGTTGCCGAAGCGCAGCAGGCGGCCCAGCTTTCCGATCGCGCATTGGCCGACGCGACCGAGGCGCTCGCCAGTGCCCGCGAAAGCCGTGCCGGCCTTGCCGCGCGGGCGGAGAACGAAGAGGCCCGCCGGGGCGAGATGGCGCGCATCTCGGGCGAGCGGTTCCAGGCCCCGCCCCCGCTGCTGCCCCAGCGCTTCGCGTTCGAGGCCGAGAGCGTGCGCAATTCCGGCGTTGAATCCGAAGCAATGGACCAGCTGGTCGCTTCGCGCGAACGGATCGGGCCGGTCAACCTCGTCGCGGCCGAAGAACTCGCTCGGATCGAGCAGGAAGCTGGAGCCAGCGCCGCCGAGCAGGCCGAGCTGGTCGAAGCCGTGCATCGCCTGCGCGGCTCGATCGGCAACCTCAACCGCGAAGGGCGCGAGCGCCTGCGCGCCGCGTTCGAGGAAGTGAACGAGCACTTCCAGCGCCTGTTCACCCGCCTTTTCGAAGGCGGGCAGGCGCATCTCGCACTGATCGACAGCGACGACGTGCTCGAAGCGGGGCTGGAAATCTTCGCCCAGCCGCCGGGCAAGCGGTTGCAGTCGCTCACGCTGCTGTCAGGCGGGGAACAGGCGCTGACCGCGATTGCGCTGATCTTTGCCCTGTTCCTCACCAACCCCGCGCCGATCTGCGTGCTCGACGAAGTCGATGCCCCGCTCGACGATGCCAATATCGACCGGTTCTGCGACCTGCTCGATGCGATGGTGAAGGAAACCGACACCCGCTACCTGATCGTCACCCACAACGCCGTGACGATGAGCCGGATGCACCGCCTGTTCGGGGTGACGATGATCGAGAAAGGTGTCAGCCGCCTGGTCAGCGTCGACCTTGGCGCAGCCGAGGAACTGCTGGCGGCGGAGTAAGCGGTAGCCGGCCCAATCGTAGCTTCGAAAACAGTCTCGGGATTCAGGCGGCGAGAGCCGAGGCCAGCCGTTCGCGGATCGATTTCAAAGCAGCGACCAGCGCGGCCCGGTCGGCATCGCCATCTGCGGTCGGGCCGACAGGGGCAGGATCAGCCGCCTCTTCCACCGCTGGTGCGGCTGCCGGTGCCACGGGGCTACCCCCGAAGAAATCCTGCAAGCCGCCATCCTGCGGCAGCTCGGCACCGAACGGGAAGCCGGGATCGCCTGCCAATGCGGCCGACGCAGCGACCGGCTCTGCCTCGTGCGGAGCGTCGGCTGCCGTTTCGTGTTCGATCGGATCGGATTCGGTCATCGTGCCCTTCTGCGACAGTGCCTTCTTGGCCCCCTTCAGGGTGTAGCCTTCGTGGTTGACCAGACGGTTGATCGCTTCGACCAGCGTCACGTCCTGCGGGCGGTAATAGCGCCGCCCGCCACTGCGCTTCAGCGGCTGGAGCATCGGGAACTGCTGTTCCCAATAGCGCAGGACATGCTGCT
>JAHDXX010000179.1 GCA_023384025.1 Sphingomonadaceae bacterium | reverse complement strand
TGCGGTCGAGCGGGATGCCGTCGAACAGGATCTTCATGTCCTCGACGGAATCGATGGCGACGCCGGCCTTGCCGACATCGCCGACGACGCGCGGGTGGTCGCTGTCGTAGCCCCGGTGGGTGGCGAGGTCGAACGCGACCGACAGGCCCTTCTGCCCGGCGGCGAGGTTGCGGCGATAGAACGCGTTCGATTCCTCGGCGGTGGAGAAGCCCGCGTATTGACGGATGGTCCACGGACGCCCGGCATACATGCTGGCGCGCACCCCGCGCGTGAACGGCGCGAAGCCGGGCAGGCCCGGATCGGCGGTCACGTCCTCGCCCGTATAGAGCGGCTTGATCGGGAAGCCTTCGGGCGTCTGCCAGGTCAGGTCCTTCCCCTTGACCTCTTTCGCGGCAGCGGCCGCCCAATCGGATACGGTGGGTTTGCTCATGATCTTGCCAATCAGGCCGCGGCGCTGGGCCGGGCGGAAACGCGCGCGTGCCAGGCGCGCAGGTGGGACAGGTCAGCGGGCATTTCGATGCCGATGAAGCCGGCGAAATCGATCGTGGTCAGCAGCAGGATGTCGGCCACAGTATAGTGATCGGCGGCGAGAAATTCGCGCCCCGCCAGCGCCTCGTCGAAGAAGCGCATCGCCTCGTCCACGCGCGGGCGGTTGCTTTCGCCCCACTCGGCGTTGCGGCCCGGCAGGCGCGCGGTGAACGGGTGGGTGTGGACCCAGACCGCGCCGACCGGCGGCATCAGGATCATCTCCACCCGGCGGTTCCACATCTCGACCAGCGCCTGCCCGCGCGCGTCCCGCCCGAACAGCGGCGGCTCAGGGTTGGTCGCTTCAAGATAGCGGCAGATCGCCACGCTTTCGGCGATCACCGTGCCGTCGTCGAGCTGCAGCGCCGGGGTCTGCCCGCGCGGGTTGAGCGCGCGAAACTCCTCCGACTTGTGCTCGCCCGCCAGGATCGACAGGTCGCGGGTCGGAAGGGCGATGCCCTTCTCCGCCGCAAAGATGCGAACCCGGCGCGGGTTGGGCGCGGGATTGGGGCTGTTGAAGAACAGCATCAGCGGCCCTTGAACTCGGGCTTGCGCTTCTGGAGGAAGGCCATGCCGCCCTCCATCGCGTCGGCCGAGGCACCCGCCACGCGCTGGCCTTCAGCCTCTGCCACCAGCACTTCGGGCAGCGCGCCATCGAGCGCCAGGGCGATGTTCTTCTTCATCGTGGCGTAAGCGACGGTCGGCCCGTTGGCGAGCCTGAGCGCCAGTGCCCGCGCCTCGCCCAACAACTCCTCGGCCTCGACCGCCTTGTAGATCAGGCCCCATTCCTCGGCTTGGCTTGCCCCGATCTTCTCGCCCAGCATCATCATCCGGGTCGCGCGGGCACGGCCGATCGCGCGGGTCAGCAGCCAGGTGCTGCCGCCGTCGGGCACCAGCCCAATGTTGACGAAGGCTTGCAGGAAATAGGCGCTCTTGCTGGCAATGGTGAAGTCCGCCGCCAGCGCGAGCGAGCAACCGACCCCTGCCGCCGGCCCATTGACCGCGCAGATCACCGGCACCGGCAGGCGCATGACGTGGCTAACCATCGGATTGTAGTGATTTTGCAGCGCCCGGTGGCTGCCGCCCTTGGCCGCCAGCGCGCTCGCCTCACCCCGCGCGGCAAGGTCCGCGCCGGAGCAGAAGCCCTTGCCTGCCCCGGTAATCAGCACCGCGCGCGCATCGCCGAGGTCATAGAGCGCCGCGCCGATCTCGTCCGCCATCGCCGGCGGCATGGCATTGAGCCGGTCGGGCCGGTTGAGGGTAATGGTCAGCAGCGGGCCGTCACGTTCGACGAGGATGGTTTCGTAGGACAATTCAACTCTCCCGTTCGCCCTGAGCCTGTCGAAGGGCCGTTCTTCCTTCAGGCGCAGCATCAAGAACAAGTACGGGGCTTCGACAAGCTCAGCCCGAACGGGTCTATTACATTGGATCAGTGCGCACCATCGCGCGGTGTTTCCATGATCTCGGTAAGCATCCCCTGCATGTCCTTGGGATGGACGAAAAAGATAGGCGTGCCGTGCGCGCCGATCCGGGTCGGGCCAAGGATGCGCTTGCCCTGCCCTTCAAACCACGCGCGCGCCGCAGCGATATCAGGCACTTCGAAGCAGACATGATGCTGCCCGCCCAACGGGTTCTTGTCGAGGAAGCCGCGAATGGTCGAGGTTTCGCCGAGCGGTTCGATCAGCTCGATCTGGGTCCCGTCCATCCCCGAATGGGTCGGCGTGTTGACGAAGCACACTTTTACCCCCTGTTCGGGCAGGTCGAACGGCTCGGTGATGTCGGTCGCGCCCATCACCTCGCGGTAGTGGACGATCGAGTCCGCGATGGAGGGCGTGGCGACGCCGATGTGGTTCAGTCTTCCCAGTTTCATCCGTTCGCTCCGAATTTCAGCCCGCCCACGCAAAAAACAGCCCGATCATTCCCATCGCCACCATCATGCTGAGCGCCAGTTCCTTGCGGTTGTTGAAGGCGATCTTCCGGCGCTGCGCATCCAGCCGCCAGTTGTCCGGATCGCGCCAGGTGCGCCACACCACCCAGCACGAACCCAGCGCCACCAACCCCAGGGCGATGGAGATGGCGGTGTAGATCTGGTCGGTGCCGCGCAGCCGGGTTCTCCTTCAAGACCAGAACCGCAAGGTGTAAAATCGCTCCATCTGCCCTCAATCCTCGATCTGCCGCTGTGTCGCCTGCCGCGCCCCGAATTCCATGATCCGTTCGATGGCGTAGAGGCGCTTGTCGAGATCGGCGGACATCGCCGCCAGCCCGTCGATATCATCGCTCATCGTATCGAGCCGCCCCTCCATGCGCTCTACCCGGTCCTGCAACAGGATCACCTGTTTGAGCGCCGTCAATACGTTGGCGAAAGTGCTCACTTGCGATAGCCCTTTTCGCGCAGCAATGCGTCAACGGTGCGGTGGGTGCGATCCATTCGCTCGATCATGCGGTCCATCGACGCCATCATCCGCGGGACAGCCTCATTAACCTGCTGCGTCAAGGCGATGAGCTCCGCCTCTTCCTCCTCGCTGATTTCACCAATGTACCGTGCCGTCGCCTCACGCAGGACATTGCCCACGCTTTCGCCGCGCGCCTTGGCGAAAGCCTCCAGCGCGGCCTTTTGTTCTGCGGTGGTGAGATAGGTCACACGTTCGGTTTGCATCGAGCCAGCTCCTTCACATTATAAGGTCATTATAATGTGCGAGGCGATGGGTCGCAAGCGCCCCGCCCGCCTCGGTAATGCACGATCGAGCGCGATGGTGGGCGTCGCAACACCGATATGGCCGAGGCGGCCGGGTTTCATCTGAGAGTTCCTGTCAGTTCAAAGCCAATCGAGAGCACAAAAAGTCCAGCGAAGAACCATGCCAAGAGTGCCATCACCTTTTGCCAAGCGGCCGTTCTGCCGAAGTAACGGTCATCACGTCTTACGGGCTTCGGGTCCACCAATTCCACCCACTCTTGCGGAATCTCACTGTTCGCCAACCAACGATTCGCCATCCTCCAGAACCAGAGCCCAAGCATCACGAAGAATGCAGCGAGGAGGAGCTTTGCGACGATCACAGCGGAATGTTATCATGCTTCTTCCACGGGTTCTCCAGCACCTTGCCGCGCAGCCTTCGCAGCCCTGAGGCGATCCGGCGGCGGGTCGAGTGCGGGTAGATCACCTCGTCGATATAGCCGCGCTGGGCCGCGACGAAGGGATTGGCGAAGCGGGCTTCGTATTCCCTGGTCTGCTCGGCGATTTCTTCCGGGGTCTTGCCGCGGAAGATGATCTCGACCGCACCCTTGGCCCCCATCACCGCGATCTCGGCGGTCGGCCAGGCGTAGTTCAAATCGCCGCGCAAGTGCTTGGAGGCCATGACGTCGTAGGCCCCGCCATAGGCCTTGCGGGTGATCACGGTGATCTTGGGCACGGTCGCCTCGGCATAGGCGAACAGCAGCTTGGCGCCGTGCTTGATGATGCCGTTGTGCTCCTGCGCGGTGCCGGGGAGGAACCCGGGCACGTCGACGAAAGTCAGGATCGGGATCTCGAACGCATCGCAGAACCGCACGAACCGCGCGGCTTTCTTCGACGAGTTGATATCGAGCACCCCGGCTAGCACCATCGGCTGGTTCGCCACCACGCCCACGGTGCGCCCTTCGACCCGGCCGAAACCGCAGATCACGTTGCCCGCGTGGGCCGGCTGGATCTCGAAGAAGTCGCCTTCGTCCAGCACCTTGCGGATCACTTCGTGCATGTCGTAGGGCTGGTTGGCGTTGTCGGGGATGAGCGTATCGAGGCTCATCTCCTCGCGGTCCCATGGGTCGCTGGTCGGCCGTTCGGGCACCGTTTCGCGGTTCGACAGCGGCAAGTAGTCGAAGAACGCGCGGGTCGCCATCAGCGCTTCGATATCGTTCTCGAACGCGACGTCGGCGACGCTGGTCTTGGTGGTGTGCGTCACCGCCCCGCCCAGTTCTTCCTGCGTCACGACTTCGTTGGTCACCGTCTTGACCACGTCCGGGCCGGTGACGAACATGTAGGAGCTGTCCTTCACCATGAAGATGAAGTCGGTCATCGCCGGGGAATAGACCGCCCCGCCCGCGCACGGCCCCATGATGAGCGAAATCTGCGGCACCACGCCGCTCGCCAGCACGTTGCGCTGGAACACCTCGGCATAGCCGCCGAGCGAGGCAACGCCTTCCTGGATGCGCGCGCCACCCGAATCGTTGAGGCCGATCACCGGCGCGCCGACCTTCATCGCCATGTCCATCACCTTGCAGATCTTCTCTGCATGGCGCTTGCTGAGCGAGCCGCCGAACACGGTGAAATCCTGGCTGAACACGAACACCAGCCGGCCATTGATCGTGCCGGAACCGGTGACCACGCCGTCACCGGGGATCTTCTGCTGCTCCATCCCGAAATCGACACAGTCATGCTCGACGTAGGTGTCGAGCTCCTCGAAGCTGTCCTCGTCGAGCAGCACCTCGAGCCGTTCGCGGGCGGTCAGCTTGCCCTTGGCGTGCTGCGCGTCAATCCGCTTCTGGCCGCCGCCCATGCGGGCAGCTTCGCGGCGCTTTTCCATTTCGGCGATATTGGCGGACATCGTCGCTCCCTGTTCGCGGCCCGCGTCGTGCGCAGGCATTCGTATGCATTGATCGGGGGCGGTTAGACACCCCCCTGCCCCTAGGTCAAGCAAACGCAGCTTGGCCTGTCAAAAGCGTATCATCACCTTGCGGGCGAGCGCAGGGGAGATGGACTCGACCATGCGCAGCAGCTTGACCATGCCGACATTGGCTTCGTCACGGTCGTTGAGAATCGCCTGGAGGATCTGGCGGGCGCATTCCTCCGGCTTCATCTTGTTGCCCCCGCGCCCGGCGGTCATCTGCGTTTCCACCACCGGCGGCAGCGCCTCGATTACGTGGACACTCGTGCCTTCGAGCTGCTTGCGCAGCGCCATGGTGTAGCTGCGCAAGCCCGCCTTGGTCGCGCAGTAGACCGGCCCGCCCGCGCGCGGGGCAATGGCAAGGCCGCTGGTGACGTTGACTATGGCCGCCTCAGGGCGGGTCTTCAGGCGGGGCAGCAAGGCCACAATCAGCCGGATCGGCGCGTTGAGGTTGGCGTGGATGCAGTCGTCTGCCGCCGCCATGTCGGGCTGCGCTTCGCGGAAATCGTGATCTACCCCCTGCCCGGCATTGTTGACGAGGATGTCGATCTCCCGGCCGCCCAGTTCGGCGAGCAGCGCCTCGACACCGGCGGGGTTGGAGAGGTCGGCCTCCAGCGCCTCGAACCCCTCGGCGCGCATGAAGTCGAGCCGCTCTCGATTGCGCCCGGTCACGATCACCTGTGCGCCCCCGGCCTTCATCTGCCGCGCCAGCTCGCGCCCGATCCCTGCGCTGCCCCCGGTCAGGAGGACTGTCTTGCCGTCGATCCGCATCATTCTCTCTCCCTGCCGAAAGCTTACGCGCAAGCCTTGCCGCCCGCAACGCAATGCGCGAATGTGGGGCGATGGAGCGGGTCGACTTTCTCGTGATTGGCGCAGGCATCGCAGGCCTTTCAGCGGCCGCGCGGCTGGCCCGGCACGGACACACCGTGGTGTGCGAGGCTGAGGATGCGCCGGGGGTCCACGCCTCGGGCCGGAGCGCGGCGTTCGCGCACTTCGACATGGACGCCCCGCTGGTCCGCGCGCTGACCGCCGCCAGCCTGTCGCTGCTGGAGGAACCCGGCGCGCGCCCGCATCCGGCGCTGTTCATCGCGCTGCAGGGTCAGGAAGCAGACCTTGCCCGGGTCGAAGCGGGATATCGCGAATGGGCACCGGTCGAGCGATTGTCGGCAGCGGAGGCTCAGGCACTGGTTCCGACGCTGAAAACCGGACCCGACGGGATCATCGGCGGACTGCTCGATACCAACGGGCGCAAGCTCGATGCCCATGCCCTGCTCGAAGGGCACCGGCACGCCCTGTTGCAGGCAGGTGGACAGGTCGTGACCAATGCGCCG
>JAHDXX010000178.1:3770-6519 GCA_023384025.1 Sphingomonadaceae bacterium | reverse complement strand
TCAGCCGAAGCGCTGTTGCAGTTCGTAGAGTGCCAGGGCCGCCTTGGCCGCTTCGCCACCCTTGTCCTTCTGGGCCGGATCAGCGCGAACCAGTGCCTGTTCCTCGTTCTCGACCGTCAGGATGCCGTTGCCGATCGCCATGCCGTCCATGGTCAGCGCCATGATTCCGCGCGCGCTCTCGCCGGCGACGATCTCGAAGTGATAGGTCTCGCCCCGGATAACGACGCCAATGGCAACAAAGCCATCGTATTGCTCGCTCTCGTCAGCGAGCACGATGGCACCGGGAATCTCCAGCGCGCCGGGGACGGTGAGAACATCGACGTCATGCCCCGCTGCGACCAGCGCCTTACGCGCACCATCGACCAGCATGTCGTTGAGATGGTCGTAAAAACGTGCTTCAACTATCAGAAATCTGGCCATAAAAAATATCCAAATGCTAGGAGGCGGGTGCCCTGGCTTGGCCAGCGGCACCGACTTTTGGCGCACGATTGCACCTGGTCTGTCGCGGCCCTTAGCGCGGCGGTCAAAGCGGGACAATGGCTGGCAGGCAAGCAACGTTCCAGATCCGCTGCGTTGGCCGCGGCATGGCAGGCCGGCAGCACAGGTGGAACGGTCAACCGTCTCCAGCGTCGATGGCAGGTGCCGAATGGTGTGCGGCCGCATGGAGTCGCAAAGATACATTTGTGGCTAATGTGGGCGGACTCTCGACCGATGAGACCGCTGTCACGAGTGAGTTCGCGGCCCCATCGGTCGTAACGGCGAGGTCGCTTGCCGGGCGCCCGACCCTTGTCTCAGGTGGAGCGACAGAGGATTGCACAATTGAGCGAAAGTACAGCTGGAACTGTTTCTGCGGCTGAACCTCGGTTGCCGGGCGGGCTGCAGAACTGTTCGGAGTTCTGCTCCCGACAGTTGATCCGGACGCAGTGGATTTCTCGGCAAGTGAAGCAATCCGGCCTGCCAGGAGCATGGAGTTGTTTTCAACCGCCTGATCGTCCTGCAAGGTATCGGAACCGCGTGAAGTCGCCGATATACCTATCTGTAAAAAGGAGTTATTATCTTTCACCCGCTGAAAGGTCGAGGATGCCCTGGGTAGCCCTCCGACATCTGCAAGAGCTGATATCAGTTTCTGCTCGAACAGGGCCCGTACGGCTGCCAGCGAGCGTGCCTCGCCCTCTCGGGTAAAGAACACACTGCGGTTGGCGCGGGCAGCATCCGGGAACAGATCAGCGGCTGTTGCATCCGGGTTCTGCTGCCACCGGGTAAGAAACAGGACCGCACCGATAGGGCCGAGGAAGTGAGCCAGATAGAGTTCCGCATGCGTTGGTATGCGGCCCAGTGTTTTGTGCAGGACGGCGGCATTCTCTTCGGCGTAGGCCGCCGCCAAGAGCGCTGCCACACGCGGGTCATCGCGCGCAGCGAGGATTGCTTCATCGGATGCCTGGGCGGAATTGATCGCTGCTTCCAATCCGAAGCGCCGTGCATGCTTGCGCACGCTGGCAAGCCAGGTGCGGTCGACAAACTGGAAAAGCCCGGCCGCGCTGGAACCGCGCGCTCTGGCCGTAGGGTTGAGCCCCGATTCGATCTGCGCCTGGGCAACGAGATAGTCGTAGCTCATCCCGGTTCGCTGCGACGCCTCGTGAATGGCGTCAACTACCGCAGACCGTTCAAATCGTGCCGGATTTTCGACTGGTCCGGCGCGGTAATGTGTGGAGTACGAGAGTGCGGCGGGCAAGGTTTCCTGCGCGGCCTGGGCCGGCACACCGCCACCCCACAAAAGCGCGAGAAAAACCAGTCCAAGAGTAGCCAGCAAGCGCGCCATGACGCCGTGCTAGACTCGGGTTGTTAACAGCCCGTTCATCGGCGCGGCAGCGGGAAAAGTCTGCGTGGTTATGTGGGGAAGTGGTGGACGCACTAGGGCTCGAACCTAGGACCCGCTGATTAAGAGTCAGCTGCTCTACCAACTGAGCTATGCGTCCACACGCCGGTTTGCGGCGACACCCGAATCGGGCGAGGCGCTGCATATAGCGGATGTTTCCGGCCTGAAAAGAGGGTCATCGCATCAAATTGCCGGGCACAGGCATCAGCGGGTCCTCGGGGCTTTGCGGTTCCAGCGTTCGACCATCATCAGCGCGCCGATGCAGACCATGGCGGTGAGCATCGATGAGCCGCCGTGGCTCATCCACGGCAGGGGCATGCCCTTGGCCGGGGCCATGCCCATCACCATCGACAGGTTCACGAAGATGTAGAAGAAGATCGTCGCGGTCACCCCTGCGGCGAGGAGCGAAGCAAAGCGGTCCTGCGATGACCGGGCGACCCGCAGGCCCCAGCTCAGGATCAGGCCGTACATCGCCAGCACGAACAGCCCGCCCACCAGGCCCCATTCCTCGGCCATGCTGGAGAACACGAAATCGGTGTGCGGCTCGGGCAGGTAGTTGAGGTGGCTTTGCGAACCTTCGTTGAAGCCCTTGCCGAACAGGCCGCCGGAACCGATCGCGATCTTCGACTGGCTGACGTGATAGCCTGCACCGAGGGGGTCGTTCTCCGGGTCCAGGAACGTCGTGACACGGCGTTGCTGGTAATCATGCAGGCCGAAGAAGAATACCAGCGGTGCTGCCATTATTCCTGCGGCTCCGGCACTGACGAACCACCACAGAGGCAGTCCGGCGAGGAACATGACCACGCCCGCGCTGAAGATGATCGCCAGCGATGTTCCGAGATCGGGTTGCAGCAAGACCAGCGCTACGGGGAG
>JAHDXX010000178.1:0-3760 GCA_023384025.1 Sphingomonadaceae bacterium | reverse complement strand
GGAAAATGAAACCCAGCGGCGGCAAGAGTGCGCGGAATGTCGGTATCATTCCAATCGGCAGGCGCGCGTAATAGGTCGCCAGTACCAGGCACAGGGTCGGTTTCATCAGTTCGGACGGTTGCAGGCGCATGAAGCCGAGCTCCAGCCAGCGCTGGCTCCCGCCTTTGACGGCCCCGACAAGCTCGACCACCAGCAGCAGGAAGACCACCCCGATATAAGCCGGATAGGCCAGCAGCATGATCGTCTCGCGGTTCAGGCGCGAGATGACCACGGCTACCACCATGAACACGGCGAAACGGATCAGGTGCGGCAGGGCATAAGGCTGCCACGATCCGCCGCCGGCCGAATAGAGCACCAGCGCCCCGAAGAACGCCAGGGCAATCAGCGGCAAGAGCATTTCCCATGGTTGCCGCGCGATGGGAGCCGGGACGAGGCTGCTCATTCGATCGTCTCCACGGGTTGCCCGTCGTTGCGTTCGGAGCGGTTGATCGCGGCGTCAGTGGCCGATGCGGCCGGTTGCTCGGCAGCAGACCGCGCCTCGGCATCAACCTGGTTGAAGATATCGGCCTCGCGCCGGGGCGGGGCGGGCGGGGCCGCCGCTTCACCTGCCGCAGCCGCATAGGCGCGGTACTTCGCGGCGAGCCGCTGTTGCGCCGTTCCGCCCCACTGGCTCTCCAGCGCCTTGAGCGCGTCCATGCCCTTTCCTGGATCGAACATGAAAGTCATGACGTCGCGTGCAATGGGGTAAGCTGCGCCCGAGCCGCCGCCATGCTCGATCACCACGGCGCCGGCATACTTCGGTTTGTCGAACGGGGCAAAGAAGATGAACAAGCCGTGGTCGCGGTACTTCCACGGGCCCGACTTGCCGTTGGAGATACTGAGCGACACGACCTGGGCCGTGCCGGTCTTGCCGGCGATCTTGACGTTCTCGAGCGGCAGGCGACCACGACCCGCGGTGCCCGGTCCGTTGACGACGTCGCTCATCGCCTGCCGGATGAAGGTCAGCTGGTCCTCAGGGAATCCCTCGGAGCGGAAGGCCGGGGTATTCGCTGCCTTGACCATGCGCGGGGTCACGAAATTGCCGGTCGCAAGCCGTGCAGCCATGACTGCAAGTTGCAGCGGGTTGGCGAGCATGTAGCCTTGGCCGATGGTGGCGTTGACCGTGTCGAACGCCGCCCATGGCTGGCCGAACTTCTTCATTTTCCACGCGGGGTCGGGAACCGTGCCGTAGAACTGGCTGAGCACCGGAAGCTCGAATTCCTGCCCCATGCCATATCGCCGCGCCATGTCCGCGATCGGGTCCAAGCCGATCCGCTGGGCCATGGCGTAGAAATAGACGTCGCATGACTGGTAGATGCCCTTGGCCATGTTGACCGCACCGTGCCCGCGCCGGTTCCAGCAACCGAACACCCGGTTGCCGACCCGCAAGCCCCCGCCACAGTGTACTGTCTCCTCCGGGTCGATCCCGGCCTTGAGGAACGCCATCGAAACCATCGGCTTCACGGTTGATCCTGGGGGGTAAAGCCCCTTGAGCACCTTGTTGCGCAAGGGAACGCGCTCGTCGTCGCGCAGCATGGCGTATTCGACCCGCCCGATCCCGTCGGAAAAGCTGTTGGGGTCAAAGCTGGGCATCGATGCCATGCACAGGACATCGCCGGTCTCGCAGTCCATCACCACGACCGAGCCGGATTCGAGACCGATCCGCCGGGCGGCATAGTCCTGCAAGGGGCCGTCAATCGTCAGCTGGACCGGTTTTCCCTGCACGTCTTCGCGCGATTCGAGATCGCGCACGATCCGGCCGGACGCGGTCACTTCGACCCGGCGCGCCCCCGGCTCACCCCGCAACTGCTCTTCAAACCGCTTTTCAACCCCGTCCTTGCCCAGCTTGAACCCGGGTGTCAGCAGAAGCGGGCTGGGATCGGCCTCATATTCCTCGGCCGATGCGGGGCCGACATAGCCGATCAGGTGGCCGACCGAGGGACCGGTCGGATAGAAGCGGGAATAGCCGCGCTGCGGGAGTACGCCCGGCAGTTCGGGCAAACGTACGCTGAGGCTGGCGAACTGTTCATAGGTCAGGCCTGCTGCGACTTCGATCGGCTGATAGCCGTGCGACTTGTCGATCTTGTCGCGCAGATCGCGCAGCCGTACCGGGTCGAGCGAAAGCACATCGCCCAGAATCCGCATGGTCCGGTCAAGATTGCCCAGCCGCTCGGGTATCAGATCGACGCGGAAGTCCGCCCGGTTCGATGCAAGCGGCGCGCCATTGCGATCCAGCACCCAGCCCCGACGTGGCGGGATCAGCGTCAGGTTGACCCGGTTGCTCTCCGCCTGGAGCGTGTACTTTTCGTTCTCGGCGATGGCGAGGTAGGCCATCCGGCCCGCCAGAAGCGTACCGATCCCTGCGCCGACTGCGCCGACGACAACGCTTCGCCGGTCAAACGAGCTCTTCAGCGTCGCCGAGCTGACGATCGAGCGTTTCGGTTGGCGCGGACGGCGGGCCATCAGTCGATGGCCTTGAACCGGGTCAGCCGCAATCGGTCCAGTCCCGCGATCATGCGGGCCATGATCGGGTAGATCAGGGCTGAGAGCAAGAACTGGGGCAGAAGCATGGCCAGCATGGGCCACGTGACCGGTGCGCCCGAGAACAGGGCTGCGACCAGGAGGTACGCCGCGATGATGGCCAGCGCCAGCAGCCAGTCGAGCACGAACTCGCGCCACGGCAGGCGGGCCTCGATCAGCTCGATCACGATCAGCGCGACCGACCAAAGCAGGATTGCGCTACCGAATGGCTGGCCGCTGAGCAGATCGTCGAACAGGCCAAGGGGAAATCCCGCCCAGACCGGCAAAAGGCCCGGACGGACCAGTCGCCAACAAAGCAGGGCGAGAAACCCGAGCGGCGGGAGGATTGGCGCGGCGCTGGCGACCGGGAAAATCTGGATCAGCGATGCCAGCATGATCGACACCCATGGCACGGTGCCGGCGAGGACCGGCGAGTGGGTCCGGTTTATGCGGCTTCCGTAACGATCGCGCCGCGCCCGCGGGTTAAGCTGCTCCATCAGTCGCTGACTGCCTGTTCCACCGGTGTCCGCGCGGCTTGAAGTGTCTCATCTTGCCAGGGTGGGGTGACAACGACGTAGTTGGTGGCAGCCGGGTCGCTGACCATCCGGGCGAGGGCGCCGTCGCCGGTTACTTCAGTGGCAATGGCAACGGCCATGCCCGGTGCGAAGTACCCGCCAGTGCCGCTGGTCACCAGCAAGTCGCCCTTGCGGATGGGGTTGATCCCGAGATTGATCAGCCGGATCTGGATCGTGCCATCGCCGCGCCCTTCAGCAAAGGCCGCCACATCGCTACGGGCGAGGCGGACCGGGACGACCGATTGGCTGTCCGACAGCAGCAGGACGCGCGACGAGCTGTTGCCGGCTTCAAGGACCCGCCCGACCAGTCCGCGATCACTACGCACGGGCATTCCCGGTTCCACGCCCTGTGCTCTGCCCGCACCTATGTAGCCGAACCGGCGCGAACTCGAGGCGGACGAACCGATGAAATGCGTGGTGGCGATTACCTGGGCACTGTCGTCGTTGACGATACCCAGTAGCCCCCGCAACCGGGCATTCTCCTGCTTGAGAGCCTCGGCTTCGGCCAGACGGATCCGGGCAAGCTCCATTTCCTTGCGCAAGTCCGCGTTCTGGGTGCCCGCGCGCCAGTATCCGGCGATCGTGGCAAATACACTGCGCGTCTCGGTTCGTGCCGCAGCGGTGGG
>JAHDXX010000177.1 GCA_023384025.1 Sphingomonadaceae bacterium | reverse complement strand
CTCGCCGCGATGCAGGCCGCCGAAGCCGCCGAGAAATATGGCTGGCCCGCAAGCCGCGCAGTCGGCAGCGCGGTTGCCTCCGACGCGTTCTTCCCGTTCGCCGACGGCCTGCTCGCAGCGGCCGAGGCAGGGGCCACGGCGGTGATCCAGCCGGGCGGCTCGATCCGCGACGACGAGGTTATCGCCGCCGCCGACGAAGCCGGTCTCGCTATGGTCTTCACTGGCATGCGCCACTTCAGGCACTGAGCGGACGGGCGGGATGTGGAGCCTGCTGTTCCTCCCGCTCATAGTGCTACTTTTTATCGGCAGTGTCGCGCTAGCAGTCGTGCTTGTGGTCTGGCGGCGACCGATTCAAACAAGTGCGCAAGGATCGACCGCTGCCCTGGGAAGGATTGCATGGGTTGGAGTCGCCTTGGCCTCGGTTCTTGCCGGTTTCGCCGCGCTTTTTTTTGGACCGCACCTGCTAGCCAAGCTCGCCAGTAGCGAAAAACACTTCACGGAGGTGTTCGGAGCGCGCCCTTCCGGAGCAATCCAGAACCTTCTGACTGAGGCCGCAACCGATAAGGATTCCCGAACGATATATCTTTCGTTTAGCGCCACTCTGAACGCGGGGCATGAGGTCGGCACGTTGATCAGCCGGGCCACCCCCACTGAGCCGGGCGATCTTGCCGACTCGGCTATCACCGCTGGCCTTGCTCCACGATGGTTTGCGGCAGGCAACAACTGGTCGGGCAGGGCCAATTGCCCCTCTCAACGTCGCAATGCATACACCGATTTCAATTCATGGGATGTGGTCGTTTTGATCCACTGTCAGTCCGATGGCCGGGTCTATGTCATGGCGCGCGGCAGGCTGAACTGACGACTCGTCGTAACCAGTTCTCGTTTCGGCGCGAATGAACCCGTGCCAACCCGGCATTCACTTTACCGCAAGAGCGCCCGCGCTAGGGCGCTCGCCGACAAGAAACGACATATGCACGGATACACCGATGGGCCTTCTCAAACCCGACCTCTATCGCAGCTTCGGCATTGGCTTCGCGCTGGGCGCGGTGCTGGTGGCGCTGCAAGTCGGGCCGTCGGTGAAGGACGAATTCCTGCCCGCCGCACAGGCGGAACCGGTCGAACAATCCGCTCCGCAGCGCTGATCGGCGCCCTCGGGCTCGTGCTGGCGGCCTGCCAGCCCTCGGCCCATGCGAGCGAAAAGCCGGTCGAGGCGCCGGCGGCCAAGCGCATTGCCAAGGAAACCCCCGGCAAGAGGGTCGCGATCTTCGCCGGTGGCTGCTTCTGGGGCATCGAGGGCGTGTTCAGCCATGTGAAGGGCGTGAGCAGTGCTGTCTCCGGCTATCACGGCGGCAGCGAGAAGACCGCCAGTTATGACATGGTCTCTTCCGGCAGCACCCCACATGCCGAGGCGGTGCGGGTGGTCTACGATCCCGCCGTCGTGCGCTACGACCAGTTGCTGCAGATCTTCTTCTCGGTCGGGGCGGACCCGACCCTGCGCAACCGCCAGGGGCCGGATGTAGGCCCGCAATACCGCGCCGCGCTGGTCCCGATCGGCAAGGAACAGCGCGCGGTGGCCGCCGCCTATCTCGCCCAGATGGAAGCCTCGGGCGTTTGGTCGAAGCCCGTGGTGACGAAGATCGAACCCTATCGCGCCTTCTACAAGGCGGAGGCCTATCACCAGGACTTCATGCTGAAGAATCCGCGTCACGGCTACATCGTGCGCTGGGATGCGCCCAAGGTGGCGGCGCTCAAGGTGATGTACCCTGCGAACTTCCGCGAAACATTCCAGCGCAACTGATTGGGGCGGGCGGTAAGGTTGGCAATTCGCGGGGGCGCAGCCTATATTGCCGCCCATGGCCAGCCTGAAGCACGACCACACCCATCACGAACACAGGGGCGCCGATCTGGTTGCCGCAGCCGAGACCGCGCTCACCGAAGCAGGCGAACAGTGGACCGGCATGCGCCAGTCGGTGTTCGAGGAACTGGCCCGGCACGAACGGCCGGCCTCAGCCTACGACATTGCCGACAACCTGTCGCGCGCGCGGGGCAAGCGCGTCGCCCCCAACAGTGTCTACCGCATCCTTGACCTGTTCGTGACCAACAACCTCGCGCTCCGGGTCGAAAGCGCCAATGCCTTCCTCGCCAACAGCCACCCGGGGTGTGCACACGACTGCATCTTCCTGGTCTGCGACGAATGCGGCGAAGCCACCCACATCGATCACGACGGCGTCTCGCGCGAAGTGCGCGGGGTGGCGAGCGCAGCCGGGTTCAGGACCCGCCGCCCGGTAATCGAGGTGCGCGGCCTCTGCGCCGCCTGTGCCGGTTGACGGCTTGACGTGCCGCACCATTCATCGACAGCCCTGAATTGCTTGTGTAAGACCCGACGATGAACGACCGTCCCGACACTCCGCTGCTCGACAACGTCAACTTTCCCGCCGACCTGCGCCGCCTTCCGCGCGAGGAGCTGCGCCAGCTCGCCGACGAGTTGCGTTCCGAGACGATCTCTGCGGTCAGCACCTCTGGCGGGCACCTCGGCTCCGGTCTTGGTGTGGTCGAGCTGACGGTGGCGATCCACTATGTGTTCGACACCCCGACCGACAAGCTGGTGTGGGACGTCGGCCACCAGTGCTATCCGCACAAGATCCTGACCGGGCGGCGCGACCGCATCCGCACCCTGCGTCAGGGTGGCGGCCTCAGCGGCTTCACCAAGCGCAGCGAGAGCGAATACGATCCGTTCGGCGCGGCGCATTCCTCGACATCGATCAGCGCTGCACTCGGCTTTGCCCTTGCCGCCAAGATGAAGGACGAGCCGGGGCGCGGGATCGCCGTGATCGGCGACGGTGCGATGAGCGCCGGGATGGCCTACGAGGCGATGAACAACGCCGGCCCGGCGGGTAACCGGCTGGTGGTGATCCTCAACGACAACGACATGTCGATCGCTCCGCCGGTGGGCGGACTGTCGGCCTACCTCGCGCGTCTGGTGACCTCGGGCAAGTTCCTCGGCCTGCGCGAACTGGCCAAGCGGTTTGCGCGCAAGCTCCCCCGCCCGCTCCATGTTGCCGCGCGCAAGACCGACGAGTTTGCTCGCGGCATGGCGATGGGCGGCACCCTGTTCGAGGAACTCGGGTTCTATTACGTCGGCCCGATCGACGGACACGATCTCGACCAGCTGGTGCCGGTGCTGGAAAACGTCCGCGATGCCGCCGAAGGCCCGTGCCTGGTCCATGTCGTCACGCAAAAGGGCAAGGGCTACGCCCCGGCCGAGAACAGCGCCGACAAGTATCACGGCGTGGTCAAGTTCAACGTCGTCACCGGCGAGCAGAAGAAGAGCGCGGGCGGCCCTCCGGCTTACCAGAACGTGTTCGGCGACACGCTCGCCAAGCTCGCTGAAACCGACAGGCGCATCTGTGCCATCACCGCCGCCATGCCGAGCGGCACCGGGGTTGACCGGTTTGCAAAGGCGCACCCCGACCGCGCGTTCGACGTCGGCATTGCCGAGCAGCACGGGGTGACCTTCGCCGCCGGGCTCGCCGCGCAGGGTATGCGCCCGTTTTGCGCGATCTATTCGACCTTCCTGCAGCGCGCCTACGACCAGGTGGTGCACGACGTGTGCATCCAGAACCTGCCGGTGCGCTTCGCGATCGACCGCGCCGGGCTGGTCGGGGCGGACGGTGCGACCCACGCGGGCAGCTTCGACGTGACCTACCTTGCCACGCTGCCCAACATGGTGGTGATGGCTGCGGCCGATGAAGCCGAGCTGGCGCACATGACCTATACTGCGGCCGAATATGATGAAGGCCCGATCGCGTTCCGCTACCCGCGCGGCGGCGGGGTCGGGGTGCCGCTGCCCGAAGTTCTGCAAAGGCTCGAAATCGGCAAGGGCCGGGTGGTGCGTGAAGGCAGCAAGGTGGCGATCCTCTCCATCGGCACGCGCCTCGCCGAAGCGCTCAAGGCCGCCGACCAGCTCGAAGCCAAGGGCCTGTCGACCACGGTCGCCGACCTGCGCTTCGTCAAACCGCTCGACACCGCGCTGATCGAGAAGCTGATGCGCACCCACGAAGTGGTGGTGACGATCGAGGAGGGCGCCATCGGCGGCCTCGGCGCCCACGTGCTGACCTTCGCCAGCGACGAGGGGCTGACCGATGCGGGCCTCAAGGTTCGCACCATGCGCCTGCCCGACACGTTCCAGGACCAGGACGATCCCGTGAAGCAATACGACGAAGCCGGACTCAACGCCCCGCACATCGTCGACACCGTGCTGAAAGCCCTGCGGCATAACTCGGCGGGCGTGGAAGAGGCGCGGGCTTAAGGCTCGCATCGTCGGCATTATAAGCCTTACAAGACTTCAAGACCCTCTTTGATCTGGAAGTCCTTGCCATAATTCACGCCGCTCAACGTGCAGAAATGCTTGATCCGCTTGGCCACTGAATTGCGGCTCAAATTCAAATCGACATACCAATCGCCAAGCTTATGCCAGTTGTTTTTCTGCGGGTCGGCCAAATGGGGTGAGCGGGGGTAAAGGTCACTCGCTTTAGCGGCGACTGCCCGCCTTCGTGTGCCCCCCAGTTTTGCCAGTGCCTCCAAAAGAGAAGGGTTGCGTTTAGCTAAGCATGAAACCGCAGTTATGTACGCTTCTCTGAGATTTCTTCCGAAGTAGGTTGTGTCGCCATCAATGACCGACCACTGACCTGTCGTCCTCTTGCCAATCGCAATTGCCGTCTCTGTCGATTTCGGTTCACTTCGACTTTCCGCTGCGACTGGTACCGATTGAGACTGCAGAAGACTGCGCAGGATATCATCTTCGGATTGCTCAAACGAGGTCCTTGCTGCTTCGATCAAGCGGTGAACGTCCAAGCCGATTTCGATTGTTCTCACGCAAGCCTCCATAACCAATTTAGCGGCTTATAAGCCGTTTACGGGGAATCGCAAGCGCTTTTCCCTTATAAGGCGCATTTGGAGCTTGGCTGGATAGTGAGGCGGCATGGATGTGGGTGACGCATTGGAGGTTCGGTGGCATGGAGAGACGCGAAAGGACGCCTCGCCCATGACCCTCCTCACCACCCACACCGCCGACCACATCACCACCCTCACCCTCAACCGGGCGGAGACGATGAACCCGCTCGGCGCGGCGGGGGACGGGGATGCCTTCGTTGCCGCCTGCGACGCGATCAACACAGACATGGGCGTGCGCTGTGTGATCCTGACCGGGGCGGGCCGCGCGTTTTCGGCCGGCGGCGACGTCAAGGCGATGAAGGAGCGGACCGGCAATTTCGGCGGCAATGCCCCCACCATTGCCGATGGTTACCGCAACAACATCCACAAGATCCTGCGCGCGCTCTACGGCTTGCGGGTGCCGCTGATCGCGGCTGTCAACGGCCCGGCAATCGGTCTCGGCTGCGACCTCGCCTGCCTCGCCGACATGCGGATCGCCAGCGACAAGGCGAAGTTCGGCGTCACTTTCCTCAAGCTCGGCATCATCCCCGGTGACGGCGGGACCTGGGTCCTGCCCCGGGTGATCGGCGAGGCGCGCGCGGCAGAGCTGTTCTACACCGGCGAGGTGATCAACGCAGGCACGGCACTCGACTGGGGGCTGGTCAGCCGGGTCGTTCCGCACGACACGCTGATGGACGAAGCCCGCGCGCTCGCCGCCAAGGTCGCCGCGATGCCCCCGCACGCCCTGCGGCAGGCGAAGAACCTGATGCGGCAGGGTCGCCACACCAGCTACGACACCGCGCTGGAAATGGCGGCCAACGCACAGGCGCTGATGCATGTGACCGCCGACCACATGGAAGGCGTCGAGGCACTGCTGGAAAAGCGCGCCCCGGTGTTTCGCGGAGATTAAACCCGCCCGCTCAGGATAAGCCAGCCTGAAAGACCATTGGCCAGCGTGTAGAGGAAGTAGACCCAGCCGAGCTGCGGCCAGCCATTGGCGGCACCGAGCATGGCGGCCAGCAGGACGACGAACTCCACCCCCAGGGTGAAACGGGCAGCCGAAGTGCCCAGGGCAACGCCGAACTGCCCGAGCAGCCGGTGGCCGCTCGCCAGCACCGCCTTGTGCAGGGCAAAGTTGCCGATTCCCATCAGGAAGATCGCGATCAGCGCCATGGCCGCATAGTGCCGTGTCACCGGTCGATTGCCAAACCCCTTTCGTCCGCCGGTTCATGCCGCCGGTCGGACCGGTTCCCGCCGGTCGAGCCGCCCATGCACACCGCCGAGCTTGTGCTGCGGCGACAGGCCAAGGGGCGCATACCGATCCTCGCGGGAAGCCTTCCACCCCCAACCCCCCGGGAAGGTCCGCACGTGGAGGATGAAGTGATGAAGACCCCCCTGATTGCCCTCGCCGCCGGCCTTGCCGTGCTGGCCCCGCTGCCTGCCGCAGCCCAGCAAACCGTTTCGGTCGAACACCGCGACCTCAACCTCGCCAGCCCCGAAGGCCAGGCCGCGCTCGACAAGCGGATCGAACGCGCTGCTCGCCAGGTCTGCGGCCTCGACGAATCCCGCACCGGCACCCGGCTTGCGCCGCTCA
>JAHDXX010000176.1 GCA_023384025.1 Sphingomonadaceae bacterium | reverse complement strand
CTCCAGCTGGCTGACCTTCTTCGCGAAGTCGTAGTCCTTGATCAGCGGCGCGCCGTCGAGCGTCTCGTGCGTGGCGATTGCGCGCAGCTTTTCCACGCCGCGCTTGGACCGGGCGACCCCGGCGATGCCGGAGCGTTCGTGCGCGAGGAGGAACTTGGCGTAAGTCCAGCCCTTGTTCTCCTGGCCGACGAGGTTTTCGACCGGCACGCGCACGTCGGTCAGCCAGGTCTCGTTGACCTCATAGCCGCCGTCGAGCAGCTTGATCGGCTTCACTTCGACCCCCGGTGTCTTCATGTCGACGAGGATGAAGCTGATCCCGTCCTGCTGCTTGGCGGTGGGATCGGTGCGGCACAGGAAGAAGCCCCAGTCCGCATATTGCGCGAGCGTGGTCCAGGTTTTCTGGCCGTTGATGACGTAATGGTCGCCGTCGCGCACGGCAGTGGTCTTGAGGCTCGCGAGGTCGCTGCCGGAGCCGGGCTCCGAGTAGCCCTGGCACCACCACACCTCGCCGCTGCGGATGCCGGGCAGGTGCTTCGCCTTCTGCTCTTCGGAACCGAAGGTATAGATCACCGGGCCGACCATCGAGACGCCGAACGGCAGCGGCATGATCGTGCTCGCGCGGGCATTTTCTTCCGACCAGATGTAGCGCTGGGTCGGGGTCCAGCCGGTGCCGCCGTATTCGACCGGCCAAGCGGGGACCGACCAGCCCTTCTTGCCCAGCACCTTGTGCCAGGCGAGGAAGTCCTCGCGCTCCATGTCCTCGCGCATCCCGAAATCGCCCAGGTGGCTGGGGTAATTCTCGGCAATGAAGGCGCGGACCTCGTCGCGGAATGCCTGTTCTTCAGGGGTGAACTCGAGGTTCATGGCTTGCTCTCCTCGGATTGGCCTTGCTTTGCCAATCCTCTTGTCACGAGAGTTCGCGCTGGAAAAGGGGCAATCCCGAAGCGAACTGCGCCAGCCCGCCATGACGTAGCGACAGCTTCGGCAGGTTTTTTCGCGCGACTGGCCGAAACTGGCGATTGCAGCTCAGTTCCAGGCAGAATCACCCCGCGTAAGGCACCACCTGCCCGGCGAACACCGCCTTCGCCTGATCACCCAGCCAGGCCATCGCCGCCGCCCACGGACCGGGGCCGTAGCTGATCCGGGCGACACCCAGCGCGGCGAGCTGGGCATGGGTGCCGCGCCCGGGGGCCCACATCACGTTGACCGGCAGCGGCGAGCGTGCACAGATCGCTGCCACGGTCGCATGATCGCCGAGGAAAGGTACGAACAGACTGCCCGCCCCGGCCTCGGCAAAGGTACCCGCCCGGGCCAGCACCTCCTCAACCAGCGCAGGGGTATAGTCTTCCACCTTGCGTCCGCGATAAACGTCGGTGCGGGCGTTGACCCACAGCCCTGCCCCGGCTGCCGCCGCGACCCTCGCAGCGGCCTCGGCCAGCGGCAGCAGCACATCCGTGCCCGGTGCACGGTCCTCCAGATTGACGCCGACTGCGCCTGCTTCCGCAACCGCTGCTGCCGAGCGTGCGACGTCGTCTGCGCTGGAGCCATACCCGGCCTCGAAGTCGATACTGACCGGCAGGTCCGTGACGCTGACGATGCGGCGGCAATTGGCGAGCGCGAGCTCGAACGGGAAGTCCTCCCCGTCGCGGTACCCGTTCGCCTCTGCCACGCCATGGCTGCCGGTGGCGATGGCTTTCGCGCCTGCCTCTGCCACCGCCCGCGCACTACCTGCATCCCACACGTTGAACAGCACCAGCGGGTCGCCCGGCACGTGCAGCGCGGCGAAGGTTTCGTACTTGTTCATTCTGCTTCCCTTTTCAGCAATTCCGCCTTGATCTCGAGGCCATAGGCGTACCCGCCCAGCGTGCCGTCGGCGGCGATCACGCGGTGGCACGGGATCAGCACGGCGACGTGGTTTGCCCCGTTGGCGCTGCCGACCGCGCGCCTGGCCTTGGGGTTGCCGATCGCGGCGGCCTGCTCGCCATAGCTGCGGGTTTCGCCCGGCGGGATTTCGCGCAGCGCCTGCCAGCAGCGTTGCTGGAACGCGGTGCCCTTGACGTCGAGCGGGATGTCGGCCCCCGTCCCCGGCTGCTCGACCGCGCTGACCACGCGCTGGAACAGGTCGCGGAAATCCTCGCCCCCCTCGACCAGCGCGGCCTTGGGAAAGCGGGCGCGCAGTTCCTCCTCGCCCTCGTTGAAGGAGAGGACGCATACCCCCTTCCCGGTCGCAGCGACCAGCATCGGGGCCAGGGTCGTCTCGACTACCGTGTAGTGGATCGTCCGGCCCGCGCCGCCGTTCTTCCAGTCGTTGGCGGTCATGCCCATTTTTCCTTCCATTGCAGCGTAGAAGCGGCTCGGCGCTTCGTACCCGGCATCATATATGGCGTCGGTGACCCGGCCCGCCCCGGCGAGCGCCTGCTTCGCCCGCTCCTCGCGCAGGGCGCGGGCATAGGCGGCGGGCGAGAGACCGGTGGCGCGGGTGAACACGCGCTGGAAATGGCCTGGCGAATAGCCAGTCAGCTGCGCAAGCTCGTCAAGCGTCAGCGAGCCGCCGCTGGCCTTGATCTCGTCGATCGCCGCCAGCACCGCCGCCTCGTCGCGACCGACATCATCCGGCAGGCACCGCTTGCAAGCGCGCAGGCCCGCTGCGCGCGCCTCGACCCCGGTGGCGAAGAAGCGGACGTTGCCGCGGCCCGGATGGCGCGCGGCGCAGCTCGGGCGGCAGTAGATCCCCGTGGTCAGCACCCCGGTGACGAAGCGCCCGTCGAACGCCCGGTCCCGGCGGAGCACGGCGGCCCAGCGGGAGTCGTCATCAAGGTGCGTTGCGTGTTCCATGCCCATGCCTGTGCCACAGCCGCGCGGCCAATTCATCCCGAAGCTTGCGGTCAAACCGCAACCCCGCCACAAATGGCCGCAATGATCCGTCTGCTCTGCGCCCTCGCCCTGCTGCTTGCCCTGTCCGCGCCGGCCCCGTCACGCGCCGACCCGGCCGATATCGATGCCGCCGCGCGCGGGGTCGTGCGCGTGGTGATCATGGGCCGCGAGGGCGAGGAGGTCGTCCCGCTGAGCCATGGCACCGGATTCGCGATCTCGCCCCGCCGGATTGTCACCAATGCGCATGTGGTGCGCGCCGCAGCGATGGACGATGGCCTGCGGATAGGGGTCGTCCCGGCCGAAGGTGACGAGGCCGCCTATGCCCGGATCGTGGCAGTCAGCCCGCGCAACGACCTTGCCCTGATCGAACTGACCGGCAGCCTGCGTCTGCCCCCGCTGACCGTTGCCGGAAACGCCTCGCGCGACAGCGGCGACGTGATCGCCATCGGCTATCCGATGAATGTCGACCGGGCGCAGGGGCTCGACATCGGCGACCTGTTCCGATCGCAGCCGCCGGTGAAAAGCCGTGGCGATCTCGCCGGTGCGCGGCCCAGCCGCCAGTTCGACACCCTGCTCCACACTGCCGCAATCGCGCGCGGCAATTCGGGCGGCCCGCTGGTCGACCCGTGCGGGCGCGTGCTCGGGGTCAACAGCTTCGGGGCGGAGAGCGATGCTTCCGACGCGGAGTTCTTCTTCGCGGTTTCGACCCTCGAGCTGCTGCCGTTCCTCGAAGCCAACGGAGTCACGCCGCAGGTCAACGACCTGCCCTGCCGCAGCCTCAGCGAGCTCGACGAGGCCGAACAGGCCCGCCTCGCGCGCGAGGAAATGGAAGCCAGTCGCCAGCTCGAGGCGAGCCGCGAACAGACCCGTGAAGCGCGCGAGCGCGCCCGGCTGGAAGCCGCCGAGGAAGTGCAGACCACCCGCGAGAACGTGATGGCGCTGACGTTCCTGCTGGTGCTAGTCGCTGCCGGGGCTGGTCCGGTCGCATGGCGCGCGCGGATGGCGGATCGCGAAGCCGATCCCGCAGCGGAGCGGCGGATGATGATCGCGGGCACGGTGACGGCGGTGGCGGTGGTGGTCGCCGCCGCGCTGTGGTTCACCCGCCCAGGGCTCGACGAAGTCGACCGCCGGGTCGCGGCAAAACTGGCCCCCGAAACGCAGGCTGACAGTGCTCAGGGCACCCTCGCTGAAGCGAACGGCACGCTGGTGTGCACGCTCGACCTGTCCCGCAGCCGGGTCACGGGCGCGCCGGACAAGGAAGTCGAGTTTGGCTGGCGGGAAGACGGCTGCGTCAACGGGCGCACGCAATATGGCCTCGCCGGCGGGGAGTGGGCGCGGGTCTTCGTGCCCAACGAGGAAGACGCGGTTTCCGTAAGCCGGTTCGATCCGGACAAGCTGACTTACCGCACTGACCGCTATCTGCTCGGCCGGGCGGAAATGAGCGCCGCCCGCACCGCGCGCGGGCAATACACCCCGCCCGCCTGCAACACCGAGGGCGCTGCGGCGAAGCTCGGCGACCTGCAAGGCTCGGTCACGGCAATGCTGCCCGAACGGCCGAACGAACGGCTGGTCTATTCCTGCAAGCCCAAGGGGCAGTAGCGGCCCAAAAAGCCCTCTCCCCCTGCGGGAGAGGGTTGGGAGAGGGGTCGGGAGCGCAGCGCCCGCCTCAGGCGTCGCAAACCCCTCTCAACTCCGACTAGGCTCCTGCGTCGCCAAGTCTCCGTATCTCTCCCGCACGGGGAGAGAGAAAGTTGCATTCAGGCCGCCAGCGCCTCCCCGCTGAGCGTGATCCGGTGCATCTCGCGGTAGTGGCCGTGGTAGTCGTTCAGCGCGTTGTGCCAGGTCGTGCGATTGTCCCAGATCGCAACGGTGCCGGGGCGCCATTCTACCCGGCACTGGTTGTCCTCGCGCACCGCCTCGGCCAGCAGGCGCTGGAGCAGCGGCAGGCTTTCCTCGCGGGTCTGGCCGACGAAGTTGATGGTGAAGGCGCCATTGACATAGAGCAGCTTGTGCCCGGTGTGCGGGTGGCGGATCACCACCGGGTGGACCGCGCCGGTCTTGAGGTCATGCCCGCGCAGGTCACCGGCCATGTCGGTCTGGGCATAGAGCCCGTCGGCCTTGTAGACATGGTCGGCGGTGTGGAACGCCTCCAGCCCGTCGATTTCCGCCTTTAGCTCATCGGGCAGCGCATCGTAGGCCGCGCCCATGTGCGCGAACAGCGTGTCGCCCCCGTGCGGCGGCAGCTCGCGCGCGACAAGGATGGAGCCCATCGCCGGGATCTGGTCATAGGAATGGTCAGTGTGCCAGGCGCCGCCGATATTGGTCACCTGGTCGGGCTGCTTGCGCACGATCGCGATCTGGGGATACTTGTCCTGCAAGGGGAAGTAGTTGTTGATGTCGATCCCGCCCCACCGCTCGGCGAAGGCGATGTGGTCCTCGGGCGAGAACGCCTGGTCGCGGAACACCGCCACGCCATGTTCGTAGATCGCCTGCCTGATCGCCTGCATCTCGGCATCGCTGCAGGAAGCCAGCTCCACGCCGCTGATCTCGACCCCGCATTTCGGCCCCATCGGCGCCATTTCCATCGCCATACCCCTTCTCCCGTAACTGTTGTTTCCCGCCACCATATGTCAGCCAAAAGTCGAGTCCAGCCGATTCCACCCTGCATCGGGTTGCAATGCAACATAGCCGGTGCTAGGCGCGCGCCTGCCTTGCCGGGGTGACTCTGGTTCACCCATATCGGCCCGGGCAAAGCATCGTTATTTTTCCGACCCTAGAGGACGAGAGACGCGTGGAGATTTCCGCCGGTATTCAGGCTAGCCTTGCTGGGCGTTACGCCTCGGCCCTGTTCGATCTTGCGAGCGAGGCCGGGACGGTCACCGCTGTCGAATCGGACCTCGACAAGCTGTCCGCTGCGCTCGCCGAATCGGCTGACCTGCGCGCTGCCACCACCAACCCGCAGCTGAGCCGCGCGGCGCAGGGTGCCGCGGTCGGTGCCGTGGCCAAGGCGCTCAAACTGTCGGACCTGACCACCCGCTTCCTCGGCGTGCTGGCGCAGAACCGCCGCCTCGGCGACCTGCCGGGCATGATCCGCGCCTTCCGCGCGATTGCTGCCGCCCAGCGCGGCGAAGTGACCGCCGAAGTCAGCAGCGCCCGCGCACTGAGCGAGAGCCAGCTCGACGCACTCAAGGCGAAGCTCACCGCCCGCGAAGGGCGCACTGTCAAGATTGCGACCAAGGTCGACCCCGATCTGCTCGGCGGCCTGGTCGTCACCATCGGATCGAAGCGCATTGATGGCTCGATCCGCACCCGTCTCAATTCCCTCGCGCACGCGATGAAAGGCTGAAGGCAAACCCCATGGAAATCCGCGCCGCTGAAATCTCCAAGGTCATCAAGGACCAGATCGCCAACTTCGGCACCGAGGCAGAAGTCTCGGAAGTCGGCTCGGTGCTGTCGGTTGGTGACGGTATCGCCCGCATCCACGGCCTCGACAAGGTCCAGGCCGGTGAAATGGTCGAGTTCGCCAACGGCGTGCAGGGCATGGCCCTGAACCTCGAAGCGGACAACGTCGGCGTCGTGATTTTCGGCTCCGACGCCGAGATCAAGGAAGGCGACAGCGTCAAGCGGACCGGCACGATCGTGGACGTTCCGGTCGGCAAGGGCCTGCTCGGCCGCGTGGTCGACGCGCTCGGCAACCCGATCG
>JAHDXX010000175.1 GCA_023384025.1 Sphingomonadaceae bacterium | reverse complement strand
CCGCCCGGCGCTGCCGATCCTCATGCTGACCACCAGCGCCAGCCCGCTGCTGGCAGTCGAGGCCATGCGCGCAGGCGCGACCGATTACCTTGTGAAGCCGGTCGCGCCCGACCGGCTGATGCAGGCGCTGCGCAGCGCGACCCGGCAGGAAGCCCCGCGCGACGAATTGCAGCCGCTGACCGAAAAGCTCGACGCAACCCCCGATTTCGACGCCATGGTCGGCAATGCACCTGCCTTCCGCACCGCTCTGGCCAAGGCCGCCAAGGCTGCGCGCGGTCACGGGCACGTCCTGATCCAAGGCGAGAACGGCACCGGCAAGGACATGCTGCTGCGCGCCATGCAGGCCGCCAGCCCGCGTGCGCGGGCGCCGGTCCGCTTCGTCAATGTGCGCGGGGTCCCGGCAAACTCGGTCGAATCACTGCTGTTCGGCCACGAGCCAGGTGCGTTCCCGGGGGCATTCGACCGCCAGATCGGCGCGCTACAGAACTGCGATGGCGGCACGCTGGTGCTCGACGAAGTCGACCGCCTGCCCGAAGCGGTCCAGGCCAAGCTGGCCGAAGCGCTGGCGACCGGCGTGGTCCGCCCGATCGGCGCGCGCCACGGCTACAAGATCGACGTCCGCGTGCTCAGCGCGACCAACCTGCCGCTGGGTGACCTGGAAGACGCCGGCTACTTCCACCCCGACCTGCTGGTCCAGCTTGCCCCGACCCGCATCGCCCTGCCGCCCCTGCGCGAGCGGGCAGGTGACATTGCAGCCCTCGCCCGTCACTTCCTCGCCCGGATCGGGGAGCAGCCGGGCCTGCGTGAAGTGACCATCTCCGACAGCGCCATCGCCATGCTGTCAGCTTACCAGTGGCCCGGCAACGTGCGCCAGTTGCAGGCCGTGCTGTTCCGCGCCGCCGTGTTCTGCGAAGGCGAGGTCCTGACTCCGGACTGCTTCCCGCAGCTTTCCTCCCTGGTCGGCGACGAGCACGAGAGTGCCAGCCCGATGCAGCAGGGCGTGGGCGTGATGCTCTACACCGAAGACGGCAACCTGCGCCCGCTGGAGGAGATCGAGGCCGACGTGATCCGCCTTGCTATCGGCCACTATCGCGGACGGATGACCGAGGTTGCCCGCCGCCTCGGCATCGGACGCTCGACGCTCTACCGCAAGCTCTCGGACCTCGGGATCGACAACGTGGCTTGATGCCGTCCTGCCCCGCGTCTAGGCGCGCGGCATGTCTGACACCCTCGACTTCTCCGGCCGCACCGCTCTCGTCACCGGTGCCGCTTCCGGCATTGGCGCGGCCTGCGCCCGCTGGCTTGACCGGCACGGCGCCGCCCACCTCGTGCTGGTCGACGTCGACGCCGATGGCCTTGCCGCGCTCGACCTCTCCTGCACTGCCGACCGGGTCACCGGCAGCGTCGCCGACCCCGAGCTGTGGGCGCGGCTCGAGGCCGGGTGGGACCGGCTTGATCACGCGGTGGTCAACGCCGGGATCGGCGGCAGCGGCGAGATCGCCGACCTCACCCTCGACGAGTGGCGCCGGGTGATGGCCGTCAACTGCGACGGCGCCTTCCTCACCCTCGCCGCGGCCCTGCGCGCCATGCGCAAGGCGGGTGGCGGCAGCGCGGTCGTCACCGCCTCGGTCACCGGCATCAAGCCGGTCCCCGGCATCGGCCCCTACGGCGTCGCCAAGGCGGGCGTTGCCCACATGGCCCGCATCGCCGCGGCGGAGAACGCGAAGCACTCCATCCGGGTCAACGCGATTGCCCCGGGCGGCGTCGACACCGCCATATGGGAGGGCGGACCGCAGTTCCGCGAGGCTGTCGCCGCGCATGGCCGCGACGCCACGCTCAAGGCAATGGCCGCCACCACCCCCCGCGGCCGCTTCGCCACGCCTGACGAGATCGCCGGCGAGGTCGGCTTCCTCCTCAGCGACATGGCCGCCAACGTGACCGGGCACGTCTGGGTCAGCGACGGCGGGTACTCGTTCTAGTCGCCACGCTGCCCAATCCCCGTTCGTCCTGAGCTTGTCGAAGGACAGCCGCAACCGTCGTGGCTATGCTTCGACAAGCTCAGCATGAACGGGACCAGGTGCAGGTTAGCCACCCCTCACCCCACCGGAAGCTCGCTGAAGTCGCTCAGCGCGCCGTCGCGCAGGCCGCGCCACACGTTGCGCGCCTGCACCGTCGCGGCGACGTCGTGGACGCGCAGCAGCTGCACGCCCGCTTCCATCCCCTTGAACGCCAGCGCCACACTGCCGCCCAGCCGCTCGTGCGCGGGCGCCTCGTTGCTGAGCGCGCCGATCATCCGCTTGCGGCTGACCCCGAGCATCAGCGGCTGGCCCAGCGCGTGGAACAGCGGCAGCGCGTTCATCAGCGCGAGGTTGTCCGCCACCGTCTTGCCGAAGCCGATGCCCGGATCGAGCACGATCGCCTCGCGCGCGATCCCCGCCGCCAGCGCCGCATCGCGCCGCGCGCGCAGCCAGTCGAACACGTCGAGCACCACACTGGCATAGCCGCTGTCATAGGCCGGGTTGTGGTGCAGGTCGTCGCCTTCGCCCGGCGCGTGCATCAGCACCACCGGGCAGCCGTGGCGGGCGACGAACGCCATGCTGCGCGGATCGTGACGCAAGGCAGAGACGTCGTTGATCATGCGCGCGCCGGCGCTGAGTGCCGCCTCCATCACCGCCGGGCGGCGGGTGTCGACGCTGATCGCCGCGCCCATCGCCGCGCAGTACTCGACCGCCGGGATCACCCGCTTGATCTCGTCGCCTTCCCATACCGCCGGGGCGCCCGGCCGCGTGCTCTCCCCGCCGATGTCGACCAGGGCCGCGCCCGCTTCGAGCATGGCGGCAGCATGGGCGCGCCCGACCTCCACGTCTTCGAGGAACTGGCCGCCATCGCTGAAGCTGTCCGGCGTGACGTTGAGGATGCCGACCACCTGCGGCTGGTCGAGCCGCACGGTCCGCTCGCCCAGTTGCAGCGGCGCGTGGACGCGCTGGAGGTCAGCCCACTGCGCCTGGGCATCGGCGGCGAGGTCAGCGGGCAGCCCCGCGATCACCGCGTCGATGGTGTCCGTCCCCGCCAGCAGCCGCTCGGTGACCCTGCCCTGCTCGCGCACGATCACCGCGAACCGGCTGGCATAGGCCATCCCCCCGGCAAGGCGGATCGCCGCCCCGTGCTCGCTGTGCGGCCCCGGCACCAGGGCGATCGGGCGGATGTAGACGGCTTGGCTCATGGTGTGTCCGGGCTCATGTGACAGGGTGACATGGACCGCTTGTTACACAGTCCTGAGGCAAAAAACCTCGCCCGGTTCCATCGCCGGTCAGGCTGGCGAAGGAAAGGGCGCGGCGCGGGCATTCCACCGCCATGGCACAAGTCGGGGGCTGTAGGACAGGGGGATTGAGGGGCGTCACAAGTGGCGTTCAAAATCCATCTTGTGGTGCAGCAAGCGGACGATCAGCACCTGGTCGGCATCGGCGATGTAGAACACGACATGCGCCTGCTGGCGGATGCGGCGCAGGCCCGGCGTGAGTTCCTCGGCGCTCCGGCCCAGCAGCGGGTTGTCGCACAGCGAGGCGAAGCAGGCGCGCAACTGGTCGCGATACTTGCGCGCCTGCGCGGTGCCGAACGCGGCGATGGTGTAATCGGCGATCCCGGCCAGATCGGCGTCGGCCCGCCGACTGAGCCGCAGCTCACGCATTCGCAGCGCGCGCTTCCGCCTCGGCCCAGATCTGGTCGAGCGAGCGTTCGCTGATCCCGCTGTCGAGCCCTTCCGCGATGGCCTGCCTGAGGTCGCCCAGCCGCGCTTCCGCCTCCTGATCGCGGCGGACCAGATCGCGGATATATTCGCTGTCGTTGGTGAACGCCCCGCGCGCAATCTGGCGCTTGATCCACGCATCCTGCGTGTCGCTGAGCGTGATGGTCTTGCGGACTACGGGCATCGGGTGCTCCTTTGCGGGGAGCAATATCATACTATTGGTGCGCGGGGCAATGTTCTAGGCGTTTGCACCTACAGATTGTCAGCCGCACGTTGCCTCTGAACTTCATTCTGGGCATCTAAGTCCTCTACGGTGCGCTCGAAATCAGAACGACTCAAATATGTAAGACGAACTTGCGAGGTACGATATCCAGTTCCATTGCAAGATTTAGATTTCGATTCGTAGTTGCTGCGCGCGATTTGATACAGGGCACGAGCTAAATCGCTACCCCCAACGTACGAAGGAGGATCAGATCGAAAAAATTCAACTGTCAAGATAACAACAGTATCACCATTGGAGTAGCCACTCGACAGAGAAACTGACTGAGTCGAGGTTGCATCTAATGATTTTAACGTGAATTCATATTCACTTTCCAATTCATTTAGGATTTCAGGATATTTTTCAGCCAATTGATCGCTGATTTTTGTTGCAAACGCGAACGCCGCATTCGCACATCCTTCACCAGATGCTAATTGGACCTTCGATAGGGACAGTCCGCTGTACTCCGTAGAAATAGAAAAATTACCCTCGAAAACAGGAATACCCTGCCCATTCATGTTAATATCTTGTTCCTTGACCGCGCCTTCGCGTATCTTTGTTTTTACTCGTTTAACCTCCGGCATCGATTCAAGTTTTTTCTGAACAATATGAGGTGCTTCACCAGCAACGAGATCCCTCCAAAGGGTGGCCTGCGCAAAAACGGGATTGGTTGCCGAAAACAAGACCCAAGCAACTAACACTCGATATGCTGTCAGACGACCCATGTGACCCATCTCCCGGAAAACGAGAAAATTAGCGATATTCTAGAGGGAGACCGTAATTGCGCACTCATTTGTGGTCAAACGAGAATCTATCGTGCAATCGATGTCTTAGGCGCCGACTCCCTTATTCATCAGCCGACCTCCTGTGCAAGACTCTTGGACCGAGGTGTCAGAGTTAATACCGCATCTGCTTCAAGGGACTGCCCTTAAGCTATGGCTGATAAGATCCGTCATTCCCGCGCAGGCAGGGATCCAAGGGAGATGACCGCGCGGGCCAACTGGGTTCCCCCGCCTGCGCGGAAATGAGGCAGTGTATCAATCCTCCACGCTAAGCAAATACAACTGCCGCGCGGCGTCGATCGGCTTCGCTTCCCCATCAACCTCGTAGTGCCAGAAGCTCCAGCCGTTGCAGCTTGGCGCGCCTTGCAGGTCCTTGCCGAGGCCGTGGATGCTGCCGGTTTGCGCGCCATAGGCCAGCGAGCCGTCCGCGCGCACCGTTGCGACCCAGCGGCGCTTCTTGTCGAACACCTGCGTCCCCGGCGCGATCAGGCCCGCCTCCACCAGCGCGCCGAACGCCACCTTGGGGGCAGAGCGCGCGCTTTGCATGGTGGTGAGCGCGGACTCGTCGAGCGGAAGCTCCTTTTCGATCCGCTTCAGCGCGGCGTCGCGGTAGACGCCCTCGCGCTCGCACCCGATCCAGTGGCGGCCCAGCCGCTTGGCGACAGCGCCGGTGGTGCCGGTGCCGAAGAACGGGTCGAGCACCACGTCGCCTTTCTCCGTGGTGGAGAGCAGCACGCGGTAGAGCAGGCTTTCCGGCTTCTGCGTCGGGTGGACCTTGTGCCCGCCTTCCTTCAGCCGTTCCGCGCCGTTGCAGATCGGCAGGACCCAATCGCTGCGCATCTGCAATTCGTCGTTGAGCGTCTTCATCGCGCGGTAGTTGAAGTGGTACTTCGCCTTCTCGCCCTGGCTCGCCCAGATCAGCGTCTCGTGCGCGTTGGTGAAGCGGGTGCCCTTGAAGTTGGGCATGGGGTTGGACTTGCGCCACACGATATCGTTGAGGATCCAGAAGCCGAGATCCTGCAGGATCGCGCCGACGCGGAAGATGTTGTGGTAGCTGCCGATCACCCACAGCGCGCCGTCGGGCTTGAGTACGCGCTTGGCCTCGGTCAGCCATTCGCGGGTGAAGCGGTCGTAGACGGCGAAGCTGTCGAACTGGTCCCAGTGGTCGGTCACCGCATCGACATGGCTGCCGTCGGGCCGGTTGAGGTCACCGCCCAGTTGCAGGTTGTAAGGTGGGTCCGCGAACACCAGGTCGACGCTGGCGGTCGGCAGGCGCCGCATCGCTTCCACGCAGTCACCGTCAAGGATTTGCCCCAAGGGCAGTTCAATCGCCTCGGCAAACTGGCGCGCGCGTGCTCTCGTGGTCTCGATGACCCCCATTCGTAGTCCCCTGATCTGCAAGTTATCCACAGGGTGAGTCCTCGCGGACTCCGCGTCAAGCACGAATGATCGCAGCTTATGGTTAACGCGCCGCTAACCTCGAGAGAACGAAAGGAGCACGGCACAAGATGTTGAGTCCGTGGCGGTTTGCCGGACTCGATATCCTGCGGTGTGGCAAGAAAGACTCGGCCTAGTCGGCCAGTTCAACTTTCTTGCCCGTCCCCATCAGGATCACCACCCCGGCCAGCGCCGCGACCAGTGAACCGGACAGCACGCCCAGCTTGACCTGGTCGATCAGGGCCGGATCGGCGAACGCGAGGTTGCCGATGAACAGGCTCATGGTGAAGCCGATCCCGGCGACCAGCGACAGGCCCCAGACATGGCGCCAGGTGATGCCTTCGGGCAGGCTTGATACACCCGCCTTCACCGCGAGCCAGGCGAAGCCGAAGATACCGATCTGCTTGCCCA
>JAHDXX010000174.1 GCA_023384025.1 Sphingomonadaceae bacterium | reverse complement strand
CCGATGAAATGCGTCGAGTGCCAGGTGGACCGGTGCACGAGATAGAATCCGCGGGAGTGGAGGGGAAGGGCCTGATCCGCGAGCTGACGCGCCATCTCCCCGAGGTGGATCTGCTTGCGAGTGACGGTCCCCCGCGCATTCCATCGCTGTTCGTCTCCGACATGGATTCAACCATGATCGGGCAGGAATGCATCGATGAACTGGCCGATTACGCCGGGTTGAAGCCGCAAATTGCAGAGATCACCGAGCGGGCGATGCAGGGGGAGCTCGATTTCGAAAGCGCCTTGCGCGAACGGGTCGGGCTGCTGGCAGGGTTGGGTGAAGGGGCGATTGCGCGGTGCCTCGCCGAACGGATAACCCCCATGCCCGGGGCGAAAACCCTTGTTGCGACGCTCAAGGCGCATGGCTGCCGGACGGTGCTGGTCACCGGGGGCTTCCACCATTTCGCCGATCCTGTGGCCGAGATGCTCGGATTCGAGCGGGTGGTGGGTAACCGCCTCGAAGTCGCCGATGGTTTGCTGACCGGTGGTCTGGCCGGGCCGATTGCTGACAGCAGCACCAAACTGCGGGTCTTGCAGGAAGAAGCGGCCCTGCTGGGCAAAGACACTGTTTCGCTCGCGACAGGCGACGGTGCGAACGACATTCCGATGCTTGAAGCGGCCACCTATGGCATCGCATACCGGGCCAAACCGAAGGCAAAACAGGCGGCGGACGGGTGGATCGAGCAGGGCGACCTGACCGCGATCCTGCACCTGCTTGGTATTCCCGAGCGTGACTGGGTGACGAGCTAGAGCCAGCTGGCAATCTGCTCCAGTGGCTTCTTGCGTACGGCGTGAACCGGCACGGTAGCATCGGGCGCGGGCTGACCGACAACGACGATCATCAGCGGTTTCTCGTGCTCGGGCCGCCCGCAGATGCTGCGCAGGAAGCCCATCGGGCTTGGCGTGTGGGTCAGGGTGGCGCAGCCCGCTTCGTGCAATGTTGCGAGCAGCAAACCGCAGGCGATGCCGACGCTTTCGTTGACGTAGTAATTCTGCGTTTGCCCGTCTTCCTCGATGCCGCCCTTGCGCTGGGCGAACACCACGATCAGCCACGGAGCTGTTTCGAGGAACGGCTTGTCGGCATCGGTGCCCAGCGGCCCCAACGCATCGAGCCATTCCTCGCTCGCCTTGCCCGCATAGAAAGCACGCTCCTCCTCTTCCGCCGCTTCCCGGATCGCGCGCTTGGCTTCAGGTGAGGAGACCACCGCGAAATGCCAGGGCTGATGGTTGGCGCCGTTAGGTGCACTGCCAGCGGCAAGGATGGCCTGCTCGATCACTTCCCGTGGAACGGGCGCATCGGAGAAATAGCGGCAGCTGCGCCGCATCGCCAGCCGCTCGCGCAACTCGGTAGCCCGGGTGATCCGTTCTTGATCGGTGAGGTGAGGCAGGGCGTAAGGGAGGGTGTCGTGCGGTTGCATAGGGGCTTCCTAACCTGCCGGTCCGCACACCGCGAGGGACTTGTTACACGGCTCTATTGACAGTATTGTAAGTACTCCCGTGCATGGAGTGCCCGATGGCCCTGATCGATCGTCCGCTCGTCCACCCTGACCGCAAGGTATCCGGCTTCCGCCCCTTCAAGGCGATGCGCCACTTCGGCAAGCTGGTGCAGGACAAGGAGGACACCGAACAGGTGTTCCATATCATCGACGCGCTCAAAGGCAGGAAGAGTGTGCGGCAGATGGCGGACTTCATCGCCACCCCGCAGGCAAAGATGCTGCTCGAACGCGGTGAGGCGCTGCCCCCGCTGCTGGATGACCATGCCCGCTGGGCCGACTGCGCCGCCAACTCGCTCGCCCGCCGCTACGTCGAGTTCATGGAGCGCGAGGGGCTGACCGCTGCCGGACTGGTCGAGGAAAGTTACAAGTTCAAGCCGCGCGAGGAACGCTACCCCGACCTCTACGAATGGTACATCGAGCGGCTGCGCGACACGCATGACCTGTTCCATGTGCTGACCGGTTATGGCCGCGATCCGCTGGGCGAGCTGTGCCTGCTCGGGTTCAGCTACGAACAGAACCATTCGCCCGGCGTGCTGTTCATCGCCTGGATGGGTGCACGGCAGATGGCGAAGGAAACCGGCTTGAAGTCTCCGGTCTTTGCCGCACTCGATGAAGGGCGCAGACTGGGGCGCGAGGCGGACAAGCTCGCCCATGCCGACCTGCTTGCCATGCTGCCCGATGACATTGATGTCGTCCGCGCGAGACTGAAGATCGGCAAGCCCGAAGCCTATCGCGATTGCCTGCGCCTGTTCGAGGCCTTGCCGGAGCGTGACGGCGGGTGGGACATGCAGGTGCCCCAGGAGCAAGCGAGGGCGGCCTAGAGCCCCATCATACGGCAATCGCCCCAGTCGACCGCCAGATGCCACAGCGCACCGAGCCCGAGTGCCCGAACCCACCATTTCGGCGTGAGCAGCATCAGGCCGTAGACTGCGGCAGCGTAAAACGTGTGCAGCGGGTGGAAGCCGATCGAGCACCGGTTCGGATCGAACATCGGCGTCGCCAGCAAGTGGTCGAGATCGATCAGGTTGGCGGCGAGGATCACCAGCCCCGCGCGCTGCCAGGTCTCCCGCCACAGCAGCCAGCCGAGTGCGAACGGCGCGACGAAGTGGCCGGAATAGTGGAGCAAGGGCTGGAGGAGATCCACCAGCGCCGCCCCGTCAGCCCTCCATCCACTCGCGGAAGAAGCTCTGGTGCGCCTCGCGCAGATCAGCCAGTGCGACGTCAAGCACAGCGTCTCCACCGACCGTGCCAAGGCGCTGGAAACCGATCAGCGATGCAGCTTCGGTCTCCGGGCCTTCGGCGAGAATGGCGTTGAACGCGTCGACATTGGTCTCGGCCACGGTGACGACGTAACGGCCCTGGTCCTCGCCAAACCACCATTGTGCCGCGGTATAGGCTTCGTTGTGGAGCGCAGTCGCCCCGATCCCGCCGCTCAGCGCCATTTCCGCCAGCGCCACCGCGAGACCGCCGTCGGAGATGTCGTGCACGGCATTTACCAGCCCGGCGGCGATCAGCCTGCGCACGATCGAGCCCGCGCCGAGTTCCGCCTGCAGGTCGACCGGCGGTGCCCGGCCTTCGTCACGGCCCATGACATCGAGCAGCCAGCGCGACTTGCCCAGGTGCGAGCGGGTCGGGTCGGGCTTGGCCCAGAAATCGGGGGCGACGAGGTAGATCGCGTCACCTGCGTTCTTGAACCCCATCGTCATCATCGTGGCATAGTCCTCGATAATGCCGACCCCGCCAATCGCGGGGGTAGGGAGAATGGCCGAGCCGCCACCGGTCGCCTTGCTTTCGTTGTAGAGGCTCACGTTGCCGCTCACGATCGGGAAATCGAGCGCGCGGCAGGCGTCGCCCATGCCTTCGAGCGCATGGACCAGTTGGGCCATGATCTCGCGGCGCTGCGGGTTGGCGAAGTTGAGGCAGTTGGTCACCGCCAGCGGCCGCGCGCCCACGGCGCACAGGTTGCGATAGGCTTCGGCAATCGCCTGCTTGCCGCCTTCGTAGGGGTCAGCATAGACATAGCGCGGAGTACAGTCGGTGGTGATCGCCAGGGCCTTCTTCGTGCCATGCACGCGCACCACGCCGGCATCGCCGCCGGTCTGGAGCGTATCGGCGCCGACCTGGCTGTCGTACTGCTCGTAGATCCACCGCTTGCTGGCGAGGTTGGGGGTGGCCATCAATTTCAGCAGGTCCGCGCCGACATCGGCGCTGTCCGGCACCTCGCCAAGCGGCTTGATCTGCGCCCAGGCCTTGTACTCTTCCTTGGAGAGATAGGGCCGGTCATAGAGCGGCGCGTCGGCAGCCAGCGGCCCGAGCGGGATGTCGCACACGACCTCGCCGTTCCATTCCAGCACCATGTGCCCGGTATCGGTCACTTCGCCGATCACCGCGAAGTCGAGCTCCCACTTGCGGAAGATCGCCTCGGCCATGGCTTCCTTGCCGGGCTTGAGGACCATGAGCATCCGCTCCTGGCTCTCGCTCAGCATCATCTCGTAAGGCGTCATGCCTTCTTCGCGGCACGGCACCTTGTTCATGTCGAGCCGGATACCGGCCTTGCCGTTGGTCGCCATTTCGACCGACGAGGAAGTGAGGCCCGCCGCGCCCATGTCCTGGATCGCGACGATGGCATCGGTCGCCATCAGTTCGAGACAGGCCTCGATCAGCAGCTTCTCGGTGAACGGATCGCCCACCTGCACGGTCGGGCGCTTTTCCTCGGCATCTTCGCCGAAGTCGGCGCTGGCCATGGTTGCGCCGTGGATGCCGTCGCGGCCGGTCTTGCTCCCGACATAGACGATCGGATTGCCGAGGCCGGTGGCGGCGCTGTAGAAGATCTTGTCCGCGTCCGCGACGCCCACGGTCATCGCGTTGACGAGGATGTTGCCATCGTACGCCGGGTGGAAGTTGGTCTCCCCCGCCACCGTCGGCACGCCGACGCAGTTGCCGTAGCCGCCAATGCCCGCGACCACACCCTTGACCAGGTGCTGCATCTTGGGGTGGTCGGGCCGTCCGAACCGCAGCGCGTTGGCATTGGCAACCGGGCGCGCGCCCATGGTGAACACATCGCGCAGGATACCCCCGACGCCGGTCGCCGCACCCTGATAGGGTTCGATGTAGCTCGGGTGGTTGTGGCTCTCCATCTTGAAGATGGCGGCCTGACCGTCGCCGATGTCGATCACCCCCGCGTTCTCGCCCGGGCCGCAGATCACCCACGGGGCCTCGGTCGGCAGTTTCTTCAGGTGCAGGCGGCTCGACTTGTAGGAGCAGTGCTCCGACCACATCACCGAGAAGATGCCCAGCTCCACCATGTTGGGCTCGCGGCCCAGCGCATGGAGCACGCGCTCGTATTCTTCCAGGGAGAGACCGTGGGACTCGACGATTTCGGGCGTGATCTGGCTCATGCCCGCGCCCTTAGCGGGGCGGGGCACTTGCCGCTAGCCCTGCGCTGGCAGGGCCGCGCGGGTTCTCCCCACCCACCAAGCGAGCGCGGTCACCAGGGCATAGGCGAACAGCGCGGTGGCATACATCTCCGGCCCGGCTTCGACCGGTGGCGGACTGAACCAGTTGATCGCCTGCACCAGCAGAAGCACCCCGCCAAGCACCAGTACCGGCAGCAACGGACCAGGCCGTGCCTTGGCATACCAGGCGAGCGCGCCGAAAGTTATGGCGAGCTCGAGCGGTATCTCGATCACCGGATGGTTCCAAAGGCCCAGCCCCAGCGGCGGCGGGCTGCCGGCCAGCGTGAGGTCGGGCGCGTGCACGAGCAAGTCGAGGAACCAATGACTCAGCACCACGCCGCCTCCGATCAGCGCCGCAGAGCGATCCTTCAGCACCAGCCACAGCAGCCCGGCAAACGCCGCCGCCCACACCGTACTGCCCAGCAGGCTGTGGGTATAGGGCATGTGGTACAGGTCCATCGGGTTCATCGCGGTGAAGCCGGGCACGATCCGGAGATGCTCTACACCGGCCCATGCCAAGGAAAAGAATGCCCAGTCGACCAGTTGCGCGGCGACGAACAGCGTGCCGAGCCCGGGTGACTTCTTGCTTGCCGCAGCGGCGGCGAGTGCCGGAGCCCAGTGTCCGATGAACATCGGCTCAGCTCGCGAACCTGAGGGTCGCCCAGCAGGCGATGGCGCTGGCTGTCGCTGTGGCGAAGGCACCCCAGGCGATATCCATCACGCTGATCTGGGTCGACCAGACCTTGAGCACGGCCTGGCTGGTCAGGTCGAAGGTGGCGTAGCACAGCGCGCCCAGCAATGCCCCGTTGAGGGCAGCGGTGGCAACCTGCCCGCTGGTGATCCCCGGCTTGATCGCGAACCAGACCATGCCGGCGATGTAGATCAGGTAGAAAGCGATTGCCGCGCCCCAGCGGACCTCGCTGGCCATGATCTCGCCGATGACCGGGCGGTAGAGGTTGGGGGCGGCCCAGCGCAGCCAGAACGAGTCGAGCACCCCGAAGGATACGGCGGCAACGATGTAAGCTACAATCCAGTTCATTGTGCTCTCCCTGTTGCGCGCAGCTTGACCAAGCGCGGTCCGCCGGTCAATGCTCGCGCGCATGGCAGAGGGTTCAACCGATATCTCGGGTCTGAGTTTCGAGGATGCGCTGCGCGCGCTCGAAGACGTGGTGCGCAAGCTGGAGAGCGGGGAAGTGCCGCTCGACCAGTCGATCGATCTCTATGAACGCGGCGAGGCGCTGCGCAAGCACTGCCAGGCGCGGCTTGATGCTGCACAAGCGCGGATCGAAAAGATCGTCACCGGTGCTGTGGGAGAGGCCCGTGGCACCGCGCCGTTCGACACCGATGGCTGAGGCCGCCGTGTCTGCGCCTGCGCTGCTCGCCGATGCGCTGGCCGATATCCAGCGCGAAGTCGACGCTGCATTCGACGCCATTCTGCCCGTGCCGCAGGATACCCGCGCCCGTCTGGTCGAGGCCATGCGTTACGCTGTCATCGGTGGCGGAAAACGGGTCCGGCCGCTTCTGGTAACGGCGGTAGCCGGGATATACGGGGTAGACCGGACAATAGCGGTCCGCACCGGCTGTGCGGTCGAAGCGATCCATGTCTACTCGCTGATCCACGATGATCTGCCATGCATGGACGATGACGAC
>JAHDXX010000173.1 GCA_023384025.1 Sphingomonadaceae bacterium | reverse complement strand
CGATCATGCAAATCACCTTTTCCCCCACTTCACCTGCCGATGCCCGACTGGTGGCCCTTGTCGTTGCCAAGGACGTGTTGCCAGTGTCGCTCGAATCTGCCGTTGCGGCAGGTGCTACGGCCGCCCGGTTCAAGGGGTCGGATGGGCAGCTGTTCGAAGCCTTTGTCGAGCGTGGCGGGGTGCTGGTCCGGCTGGCGTTGGCGGGATCGGGTGATGCCTCTGCGGCAGATCGCGCAGTCGGACTGGAAAAGGCCGGCGCGGCCCTTGCGGCCAAATACCTCACTTCGGGCGAGGAGCATCTTGTGCTCGACCTGCGCGATGCCGGTCTCGATGCCGCAGGTGTGGCATCGGTCCTGCTCGGCCTGCGGCTGCGCAGCTGGCGCCATGATGCCTATCGCACCAAGCTGAAGGACGAGCAGAAGGTCACGCTGACCCGGGTCACCGTGGTCGGCGCACCTGATGGCGCAGAAGCGGCCTGGGCGGTGGAAAGCATGCTGGCGGAAGGGGTCGAGTTCACCCGCAACCTCGTCGCCGAGCCGGGCAACAAGATCTATCCGGTCAGCTTCGTCCACGCCTGCGAGAAGGCTTTTGCCGGAACCGGCGCGGAACTGACCGTGCTTGACGATGACCAGATGGAAGCCCTCGGCATGGGCGCGCTGCTGGGCGTGGGGCTGGGCTCGGAACAGCCTTCGCGTATCCTTGCGATCCGCTGGGACGGCGGCGGTGACGAAAAGCCGACCGCCTTCATCGGCAAGGGCGTTACGTTCGACACCGGCGGCATCTCGCTGAAACCCGGCGCAGGCATGTGGGACATGAAGTGGGACATGGGCGGTGCCGGAGCGGTGGTCGGCGCGATGCTGGCGCTGGTCAAGCGCAAGGCCAAGGCCAACCTTGTCGGCGTGGTCGGGCTGGTCGAGAACATGCCCGACGGCAAGGCGCAGCGCCCGGGCGACGTGGTCACCTCGATGTCGGGCCAGACGATCGAAGTGCTCAACACCGATGCCGAAGGGCGGCTGGTGCTGTGCGACGTGATCCACTGGACGCAGGAAACCTTCGATCCGGTGCAGATGGTCGACTTTGCCACCCTGACGGGTGCGATGCTGATCAGCCTCGGGTTCGAGCACGGCGGCCTGTTCGCCAATGACGACGCGCTGGCGGACAAGCTGCTCGCGGCGGGGAAGGCGAGCGGCGACAAGCTTTGGCGCATGCCGCTCGGCCCGGAATACGACAAGCTGATCGATTCCCCGATTGCCGACGTCAAGAACCTTGGGCCCCGCGAAGGCGGCTCGATCACAGCGGCGCAGTTCCTCCAGCGGTTCGTGCGCAAGGGAACGCCCTGGGCGCACTGCGATATTGCCGGGATGGTCTGGTCGGACAAGCCGGGCCGCACCTGGGACAAGGGCGCGACCGGCTATGGCGTGCGCCTGATCGACCGCTTCGTGCGTGACACGCTCGAAGGTTGATGGGTATCACCCGGCCTCTAGCACCGCAGCGGTAGGCCAGCGATGAAAGTCGACTTCTGGCAGCTCTCCCGCGACCCGGTCGAGAAGGTGGTCGCCCTCATCGCGACACGGGTGCTGGGCGAGGGCGAGCGGCTGCTGGTGGTGGCCGGGGATCCCGGCCAGCGGGCCGCCATTTCGCACGCGCTGTGGGAAGCCAAGGCGGAGGCCTTCCTGGCGAACGGCGAGGCGGGCGATCCGCATGCGGCGCGCCAGCCGGTCCTGCTGTCGGATGCTTGTGCACCTGAAAACGGAGCCAGCCATGTCATCTTTGCCGACGGGCAGTGGCGCGATCCGGCGGGATTCACCCGGGCTTTCCTGCTGTTCGACGAATCCTCGATCGAAGCGGCCCGGGCCACCTGGCGCGGCCTTGATGCAGGCGACGGGAACGAAAAGGCCTTTTTCCGGCAGGACGGCGGCAAATGGGTCAAGGTTGCCTGACCGGTTGCGCCACGCCGGGCAGTCTGGAATAGTCCTGCCAAACAAGCGGAGAAACCCGATGCGTATCGCCCTTTCCCTCGCCCTCGGCCTTGCCCTGGCCGCCTGCGGTTCCGACCAGTCCGGCACGTTCGAGGATGGCGAGGGCGGTGAAGGGACCTACAAGGTCGATACGGAAAACGGCGTCACGACCTCGGAAATCACCACCGATGAAGGCACCGCGCGGATGGAATCGGGTGCGGGCGTCAAGGCCAACCTGCCGGCCGGTTTCTCCGTCATGCCCGGTGCCAACACGGTTTCGTCGAGCAATATCACCACCGAGCAAGGCTCGGGTTCGATGACGATGATGGAAATCGACAAGCCGGCTGATGAGGTCATCGCCTTCTACCGCAAGCAGGCCGAGGCAGCCGGAGTGAAGATCCAGCTGGAAATGAACTCCGATGGCACGCGGGTGATCGGGGGCGAGGGGAAGGATGGCCTCGCCTTCTCGCTCACTGCAACCGAAGCCGACGGCAAGACCAGCGCCCAGCTGATGGTCGGGACAAAATAGACCCCGCTGCAGCGGGCAATCTCCTTCGAGGCTTGCGGAGGCGCGGCCCCGGCGCTAGGGGCGCGCGCAACAACCCCTCCTGCACATTTGAAGGAACTCCCCATGGCGGTTACCCGCACCTTTTCGATCATCAAGCCCGATGCCACCAAGCGCAACCTGACCGGCGCGGTCACCAAGATGCTGGAAGAAGCCGGCCTGCGCGTTGTCGCCAGCAAGCGCATCCACATGACCCGCGAACAGGCCGAAGGCTTCTACGCGGTGCATAGCGAGCGCCCCTTCTTCGGCGAACTGTGCGATTTCATGATGAGCGAGCCGGTGGTGGTGCAGGTGCTGGAAGGCGAAGACGCCGTGAAGCGCAACCGCGACGTGATGGGCGCGACCAACCCGGCCGACGCCGCCGAAGGCACCATCCGCAAGGCCTATGCCCTGTCGATCGGTGAAAACACCGTCCACGGCTCGGACAGCGACGAGAACGCCGCGATCGAAATCGCGTTCTTCTTCAAGCCGGAAGAAATCGTCGGCTGACCAATCCGCCTGATGAATTGCAGGGGCCGCGCCGGGAAACTGGCGCGGCCCTTTTTGCATATTTGACCTGTATCAAGGACGGGTTAGCGCGGCGGGCGCACAGAGGGGCATCACCAACCGGGAGAACCCTGAATGTCGCACACCCCCCACGAACTCGCCGATGAATTCCCGCAGGATCGCGACCTGATCCACCGCCTGAAGCAGGACGATGCGCATTTTGCCCGTCTGGCGGACGAATATCACACCGTTAACCGCACCATCCACCGCATCGAAAGCGAAACCGAAGCCGCATCGGACGAGCGGATGGAGTCGCTCAAGAAGGAGCGTCTTGCTCTGGCCGACCAGATTTCGGCCACGCTGGCCAAGGCGCGTACCCCAGCCTGAAGGTCTAAACCCCACCGAACCGGGCCAGGTCGCGGGCGTGCGTATGGTGCGCATCGCGCGCCGATCTGGCCTGTTCGGCTTCCATTGCCGAAAGCGCCTGCGGCGTCAGGGCGAGGCCGAGTGCCGCGTAAGTGCGGCTGATCTCGCCGCGCCAGTCGGCGGAGAGCGCGGCAAAATCGACACGCGCAACCGGCCCGGTCCACTGTACCAGCGCTGCCTCGACCCGTGCCTCGCGCAAGGCAATCTTGCGCCGCCATTCCGCTTCGATGTCTGCGAGCGAGAGCTGGTCGCTCTGGAAGGCCGACTGCGCGGCGACCATGGAGACCGAGCTCGCCAGCACTTCACGATGATCGCGATGCGTGACCACCAGCCGCGCGTCGGGGAACAGTTCCAGCAGCGCAGGCAGGTGCTCGCAGAATTGCGGGCACTTGAGCACGCGCGGCATCGCGGCGTTGCCATGGGTGGCCGCGTCCGTTCGCAGCAGGCGGGAAAATTCGCGGTAAACCGCATGGGCCGTGCGCGCCTCGCTCCATGCGATATAGCCGGTAATCCGGTATTGCGCCTCGTAAGTGCAGGCATCGAGCGCGGCGGCCAGCCAGCCGATCTCCTCGTCGGCTCTGGTCGGCCCGAACGGATGGAGCGTATCGAGCCAGGGATTGATCCGCCGGGCTATCGCCAGCATCGCCGCCGCCTTGAGCGGGCGCAGGTCCGGGCGGCGGGGCAGGGGGTTGTGGCTGTCGCAAAACCGGGTCCCGGCATGGGCGGGGTCAGCGGCGAGCAGGCGCTGCATCCGGGTTGTCCCGGCGCGCATCTGGCCGACCACGATGATCGGCGGCGCAATCAGGGTGGCTGCCAGCTCCGGCCGCTCCCGCCACAGGCGACCCAGTGCGTGGCGCTGGCGGATCGCGCCGGTGATCTGGCCATAGGCCATCGTATGACCGAGCGGATTGAGCTGCGCCTCGTCGCGTAGCGATTGGCACAGGTTTTCAAGCCGTGCGCGAAAGTCCGCCACGTCGTCCGCACTGCGGAGAGATTGCGCGTCAGCCGGATCAAATCCCTTGCTTCCCACCTGCCACAGGAACTCCGGCTCCAGCGGCGGCTTGGGCGTTACGCCGCGATCCCACAGGCTCTCGACCAGCGCGCCAGCCCGCTCCGACAAGCGCGAGCGGGCGAGGGGATGCGGGCGGGGTGGGGGCATCAGAATGCGTCGGCGGCGTCGAGCAGCGTGGTCAGGCGGCGCGGGGCGACGCTGCGCCAGCTGCGCGCGAGCCAGTGCTCGACCTGGCTCCAGTCGGTGTCGCGCCGGTTAAGCACGATCCCGACCCAGCCGCTCGCGCCGTAGTAGGCGGGGCGGTAGAACCGCTCCGGATCGCGCGCGATCAGGTCCGTCATCTCGTCCACGCCGCTGGTCTTGACCAGTGCGGACACGTGCGGTTCGCCATGATGGCGGTCGCTGAAATAGGCGAAGAACTTGCCGCTTTTGCCGCCAGTGCGAAAACCGGGCGCGCCGTGGCTGTCGCGTTCCTCGACCTCGGGCAGGGCGAGGGCCAGCGCGCGCATCCGGTGCAGCAGCCAGTCGCTGTCCTGATGGCGCGCGACATATCGGTTGAGCGTATGCGGATAGAGCTGGTGTTCGGCCAGGCGGACCCGGGCAGCGAGGCTGTCTGGCGTTTCGCCGGGCTGGATTGCCACCTCGATCTGGCCGAGGACTTCGCCCGCATCGAGATCCGGCGTGACCAGGTGGACCGAAACCCCGGCCACTTTGTCGCCCGCTGCAATCGCGCGGGCGTGGGTGTCGAGACCCTTGTACTTGGGCAGCAGCGAGGGATGGATGTTGAGCATCCGCCCGGCCCAACGCTGGACGAAAGCATCGCCAAGGATGCGCATGTAGCCGGCCAGCGCGATATGGTCCGCGCCGGCCTTGTTGACTTCGGCTTCCATCGCCGCATCGTGCGCGTCGCGGGTCATGCCCTTGTGCGGCAGGGCAAAGGTCGCAATGCCCTCTGCTGCCGCGAGAGCGAGGCCGGGGGCGGCTGGATCATTCGACAGCACCAGCACCACTTCGTAGGCCGCGCCCGGAAGGCGGCTGGCGTAGAGCAGTCCTGCCATGTTGGTCCCGGCGCCGGACAGGAAAATGGCGACTTTGGCGCGATCCGTCATCAGATCCTCCCCATTTTCGCGTCAGCGCAAATGGGGAGGGGGACCGCTCGCGAAGCGAGGGGTGGTGGGGTATCTGACGGTCGCGCCATTACCCCTCCGTCAGCCCTGACGGGCTGCCACCTCCCCAAATGCGCTGCGCGAATTCGGGGAGGAGCTTACGCAAGGTGGGTGGCCTCCCAGTCCTCCCGCGCGGACCATGTTTCGACCGAACCGCGCACGGTGCAGCCGCGCTGGCCCGGTTCGATCCGGCCAACCGTGACCACGGTTTCCCCCGCAGCGGTGAGGTCTGCGGTCAGGCTGGCGACTTCGCTTTCCTCGACCACCAGGACCATGCCGACCCCGCAGTTGAAAGTGCGCGCCATTTCGCCCGGCTCGATATTGCCCTGTGCCTGCAGGAACGCCATCAGCCGCGGCTGCGCCCAGCCATCGGCCTCGACCACGGCATGCGCGCCTTCGGGCAGGACGCGGGGGATGTTTTCGAGCAGCCCGCCGCCGGTAATGTGCGCCAGCGCGGCAACGCGCCCGGCCCGGATCGCGGGGAGCAGGCTCTTCACGTAGATCCGGGTCGGCGCCATCAGGGCGTCGATCAGCAGCACGTCGGGATCGAACAGGGCCGGGCGGTCCAGCTTCCAGGCCTTGTCTGCCGCCAGCCTGCGCACCAGCGAATAGCCGTTCGAATGGACCCCGGAACTGGCAAGGCCGAGCAGAACCTGCCCCGGTGCGACGCGTTCGCCGGTCAGTTGTTCGCCGCGCTCGACCGCGCCGACGCAGAAACCGGCAAGATCGTAATCGCCTGCCGCGTACATCCCCGGCATTTCCGCCGTCTCGCCCCCGATCAGCGCGCAACCCGCTTCGCGGCAGCCGTCGGCAATCCCGGCGATGACCCGCTCGGCCACGCCGTTCTCGAGCTTGCCGGTGGCGAAGTAGTCGAGGAAGAACAGCGGTTCCGCGCCCTGGACGATCAGGTCGTTGACGCACATCGCGACGAGATCGATCCCGACGGTGTCATGGCGGCCATGATCGATGGCGAGCTTCAGCTTGGTGCCCACGCCATCGTTGGCCGCGACCAGCAACGGGTCGCTGTAACCGGCCGCCTTGGGATCGAAAAAGCCGCCGAATCCGCCGATGTCGGCATCGGCGCCA
>JAHDXX010000172.1 GCA_023384025.1 Sphingomonadaceae bacterium | reverse complement strand
CGAGACCCACCGCGCCGCCGAGCGTTGCATCAAAGCCGACCGCGCGCTGGAAAATCCGCGCGATCTGGCTGTCTGTGCCGCCGAGCAGGTGGACGATCTCGATCGTCTCGCGGTTGACGCCAAGTGCGCTGCGTGCCGCCAGCCACACGGCAGCGGCACTGGTCGCACCCAGCACCACGACCAGCGCCAGCGCGAGCCATTGCAGCGCCGCAATTGCCGAGAACACCGGCCCGAGCCAGCCCGACTGCGCGTCAACCCGCGCACCGGGGGCGTCGTCGAGCAGCATCTGCTGCAATTCGGACAGGGTCTCGCGATCGGCCTCGCCGCGCAGCCGCACGTCGATCAGTGCGGGCACCGGCACGCTCTCGAGCTCGTCACCAACGCCAAGCCACGGCTCAAGCAGCCGGTCGAGCTCCGCATCGGGCACGCGGCGCAGGCCCCCGACAGCCGGATGTTCGGCCAGCAGGCTTTCCGCTGCACGCGCCTGCCGCTCGCGCTCCCCCGGCACCGCAACAACAATCTGCACGGTCGCGCCGCCGCTCAGTTCGGCCCGTGCCTCGCTGGCCAGATTGCTCAGGGCGAGCCCGCCGGCCGCAGCAATCACCGTCAGCGCGACCATGATGGCGATCACCCACGGCATCGGCCCGGCAAGGCGCGAATGCGGTACCAGCGCCGCCGCCCGCTCCCCGCCGAACGGGGAGAACCCGCGCGCGACGCTGCGCCCGAGTGCAGGGGGGCGCTTCTCGCTCACGCCTTGCCTCCGTCGCGCCGGGCCGGACGCGGGGGATAACGCAGTGCCCCGGTCGGGTCTGCAAGCTGCCCCTTGTCGAGTCGCATGATCAGCGAATCCGGCACCTTGCGCAGCAGGTGAACATCGTGGGTTGCCACCACCACCGTGGTGCCGAGGCGGTTGAGCGCTTCGAACAGGCGCAGCAGCTTCAGCGCCATGTCGGGATCGACGTTACCGGTCGGCTCGTCCGCCACCAGCATGTCGGGCCGGCCGATCACCGCGCGCGCGATTGCAACGCGCTGCTGCTCCCCGCCTGACAGGGTCGCCGGGCGCGCATCCTTGCGGTGCGACAGGCCGACCCAGTCGAGCATGTCGTTGACCGGCTTGACCAGGTCCGCCTCGCGCACGCCAGTCACCCGCAGCGGCAGCGCGACATTGTCGAACGCGGACAGGTGCGGCACCAGCCGGAAATCCTGGAACACCACGCCCAGCCGCCTCCGGAAATCGGGCAGGCGCTTGCGCGGCAGGGTGATCACGTCGGTGCCGAACATCCGGATCGCCCCGCGCGAAGGGCGCTGGTCGAGGTAAAGCAGCCGCAGGAGCGAGGTCTTGCCCGCACCGCTCGCTCCGGTGAGGAAGTAGAAGCTCCCCGGGAAAAGCGTGAACGACACATTGCTCAGCACCTCCCGGTCAGCGCCATAGCGCAGCCCGACATTGTCGAACCGCACGACCTCGTCGTCAGCGGCGCTCATCGGCAGCACCCTTGCGGAGCGGGATAGATGGGAGGCTTGTGCATCGGTCGGGGCCCTATAGCGGGGCTTCGGTGTGGAAAAAAGCCACAGTCCACCGTGCTCCCCGCTTGTGAAGCCTTGTTGCTTTCGGGTCGCAGGCATAAAGCCCTTCGTCACCATGATCATTGCCTGTCCCGCCTGCTCCACGCGCTACGTCGTGCCCGACAGCGCCATCGGCGTGGAAGGCCGCACGGTGCGCTGCGCCAAATGCCGCCACAGCTGGTTCCAGGACGGGCATGCCGTCACCGCCCCCGAGCCGCGCCCAGCCCCGGCTGCTGCTGCACCGGAACCCGCCCCGCCGCCGGCATCCGCGCCGGAACCTGCGGTGCAGGCGGCGGCGCCGGTTGCGGCCACGCCAGAACCCGAAGCCGTCGCGCCGCCACCCGCCTACGACGACTGGGGCGAAACACCGCCGAGCGTGGTCGAGCAGGAAAGCGCGCCCCTGCCCGCGTTCCGCGACGAGGACGATGACGAAGGCGTCAGCCCGTTCGATGCCGAACCGCCGTTCCGCCCGCGGCGCAACCCGCTCAAGCTGTGGACCGCCGCCGGGGTGGCCTTTGCCCTGCTTGCGACCGGCACCGTGGTCGCCGCAAGCTACTGGGGCCTGCCGGACTGGGTCCCGGTCAGCCGCCCGACCTTTGCCGCAGGCAACCGCGATCTGGTGCTCGATTTCCCCGCCGACCAGCAGGACCGGCGTACGCTGCCCAACCAGACCGAATTCTTCGGCGCGAGCGGCACGATCACCAATGTCGGGCGCGAAACGCTGCCGGTGCCGTCGATCCTGATCGTGATGCGCGATGCACGCGAGCGGATCGTCTATTCGTGGGAAGTTGCCCCGCCGCAGCCGACGCTCGCTCCGGGTGAGGTCATGCGGATCGACGAAGCCGTCACCGACGTGCCCAAATCGGCCAAGTTCGCCGAATTCGGGTGGAAACCGTCCTGATTCTCAGGTGAATTCGACCAGCACCGTGCCATCGGGCTGGCGGGTGATCTGCAGTGCCGGGGTTTCTGCCCTTGTCGTCTGGCCTTGCCGTATCGTTACTGCCGGAAGAACCCGGGCCGACGCGCGCGCCGAGACGATGGCTCCACCCGTACCCTGCTCGGGCTGTCCCGCACTGCCAGCGGGCATGCTGACCGAAGCAAGGACAAGGGCGACGAGCGGAACCATGCCGGATGGTTGACCCGCTCTTTACCATGCCTGCAACGCCCGCGCGGGGCACGTCCCGCATTGGCACGTGCGACTGGATGAAACTTGCCGCAACAAGGCGCTTGCGGGGCTATGAGCGCTTTGCTAGGGGCGCGCTCCTACCCCGCAGGGCGGCCCGCCGCTCTGACTAGAGTGCGGTCGTGGCGGAATTGGTAGACGCGCAACGTTGAGGTCGTTGTGGGCGAAAGCCCGTGGAAGTTCGAGTCTTCTCGACCGCACCAAATTCTCCCCGTTTCATGGCCGGATCTTTCGCCTGGCGGGCGGGTATTGTCCCTTCGCAATATTGGGCCGGACCCAAACCGCACCTCGTGCATTGAGCGGACATGATACTGACCAGACTTGTCGCACTTTCGCTCGGCTGCGCAGCGCTTGGTGCCTGCGTCGGCTCGCCCGGCCCGGTCGGGAATGCAGCCGTTCCCCAACCGGCCAAGCCCGTGGTGCTCGATGCCTATCTTGGCACATGGTACGAATATGGCCGCTACGAAGCGCCGTTCCAGAAGGGCTGCGAAGGGGTAACAGCGGAATATGCGCGGCGTGGCGACGGCCGGATATCAGTGGTCAATTCCTGTTATCAGGATAGCCTCAGCGGCGAGTTCCGCCAGTCGACCGGCAAGGCCAAGCTGGTCGAAGGGAGCGAAGGCGCGAAGCTCAAGGTCAGCTTTTTCGGCCCCTTCTACGGCGATTACTGGGTGCTTGATCGCGGCGAACCGGATGCTGACGGGCGCTATCCGTGGTCGATCGTGGGCGAGCCGAGCGGGCGCTACCTGTGGATGTTGACCCGCGATCCCCGCCCTGACGCCGCGCTCAGGGCAAGGCTGGAGGCGCGGGTGCGCGACCTCGGCTATGACTGGAGCCTGGTCAGGCTGACACAGCAGCCCCCGCCCTAGGGTTCAGCGCCTGGCTCTCACTCACTGCCGCCGCTCGCCTCGGGCGGTCGCGGGATCTGGCGCAGAGGCCACCACGCCCCGCCATCGCGCGCCACCTTCCCTGCGCCGAGCCTCTGCAAGCACTTCATGAAAGTGGGCGAGAACATAGCCTCTTTCGGCTCCTTCTTGCAGATCTCGCCAGACGCCTGCTTCATGTCCCATCCGTCGGCGGTAGTCAGCCAGATCTTGCCGTAAGGGTTCGCCAGTCGCAGCGAAGCGATCGAGCCGACTTCCAGTTCGTTGACGATCAGGTCATAGGCACGCTTGCCCTGCGGGGCGGCAGTGGTGACCTTGTCGACCTTCGTGTCCTTGGTCCGGATGGTCGGCCCGTTGCGCACGACGTAGATTTCCGGATAGTCCTCTTCCTGCGGCGTGGCAGGCGCACCGGCAGCCTTGGGACGAATGCTATAGGCTGCGTTCGTCTCGCGCTCCACCCGTTCACCGATCCCGGCCAGGAACACTGACTGGCGCACCCCGCCATCGAACAGGGTGGTCGGATCTTCGCTGCCCCCGGTGACACGCATCTGCTGGTGGAACACCGGCATGGCGGCAGATGCCATTGCAGCCGCGGCAATGCAGCTTGCTGCGGCACGGTCATCTGTCTCCGCCTTGAGCACCCGCCGCACGGACAGGAACTTGAACCGGCCGGAGCGCCCTTCGACGAAGCCGATGAAGGTCTCCATTGTGCCGTTGCGCAGATCCTGGATCAGGCCGCACGAATCGGGCTTGTCGCACAGCACTTCGAACAGATGGCGTCGCAGGGGGTTGGTGCCCGCCACCGAGCCGGTGAACACCGCCAGTTCTTCACCGTTCCGCTTGACCAGTTCCTTTTCGTCCTCCGGCGAATAGCTGTCGGTGAGCTGCTGTATTGCAGCATCGCGCCGCGCTGCGTCCAGCTTCGGGTCAAGTGCTACTGCCAGCAGCAGCGACTGGAGCCCCCCGGTGCTGACGCCGGTTACGTGGCCAACACCGAGCCCGTCGAGCTTGCCCCGGCGGTGCAGCTCGGCGAACATGCCCGCCCCATAAGCGCCCCATTGGCCGCCACCCGAGAGCAGCAGATGATTGCGCCCGGGCGGGCCGAGCACTTCCCGATCGCCGGAAACGGACAGGCGGATCGCTTTGGACAGCGAATCTTCCGCTTGCCCCAGCAGCAGCATGTCAGGTCCCTTGCCGCCGGCGCAGTTGCGTCCGTCCGCTTCGCACTGGATGTCAGCGACGAACCCGATCGTTTCGAGCTCCTCGACATACTCGGAAAAACGCGGACACGAGATGTCCTGCCCGCCGCGCGTCGCCGCACAGCCGCTCAGTGCCAATACGCTCGCGAGCGAACCCGCCAGCAGCCCGAAAGTCCGCTTGTTTGCCATGCCCCACCCCTTTGGTCAGCAATAGTGCCATGTTGTGCGGCAATGGCAAGCACCTGTCCCGCCACGCAAAAGCACTTAGCGTTAGCGCTGGACAAGCAGGCGGCGAAAACGGATGCTCTGCGCCGAGGGGGGAGTCGCGATGACGGCAATTGACGAACAGGGCGCGCGCCAGTGGCGCAATGAACACCGGACGATGACAGTCCGCTCACGCCGGACCGCTGATGTGAGCGAGACCGGAGGTGACCTTGTCGCGACCCTCCAGCAGAGGCGGCAAGTCTTGGGGCAATTCGTCCAGTCGCTGGCGAAAGCGGACCGGCCAGCCTGCACGACCGGTTCGGGCTGGTCGCAGTCGCGTCTCTATCCCGACCGTTCCAGCCTGGTGTTGACCGATGGCGACCAGGCGCAATGGGAAGTGCCCGCAGCAGCGTTCCTGCCGGAAGAGCGCGCCGGGGCGGCCAGTTTCGTGCTCGCCACCGGGGGCACCAAGGTCGACCGGCTGATGCAGTGGCTTGGCGCGCGCGGCCGCTCGCTCAGGACGGCCGGTTCGCACAAGGGCCAGTCGATCGCCGGCATGGCGGGAACCGGTTCGCACGGCTCGATGCTGGGCGAGACCGGGTTCGAGGAGCATGTCAAAGGCATCCTGCTCTCGACCGGCCCGGGCCGCGCGGTGTGGCTGGCCGATCCCGCGCGGCCGGTGCTGGACCCGGCGTGGGTCAGCCAGTTTGCCGAGATCGGCGACCCGGCCCATTTCCACCATGCGCTGCTGCACCTCGGCGGCCTGGGCTATGTCAGCGCGCTGCTGATCGAAGGGCGCGAAACTTTCTGGCTCGAAACCGCGCGCCGCATCGCTCCGCTGCCACAAGCGACCCTGCAAGCAATCGCGGGCGGCAACCACGCCGCCATTCTCGACGGCTGGCATGAAGGGCGCGATCTCGCTTTCGTCGAACTGACCCTGGACCCGCGCAAGGGGCTGTCGCGCGAAATCATGCAGACTGTCCATGTCCACACCAGCGCGCCGCCACCGGGCCTCAAAAGCATGCATCACGTGCCTGACCACCCGCTGTCGATGCTGCGCGCCGCGCTCAACGAAGGGGTGACCGAGGCGAAGGACCTGGGTCTCAAGCTCAACCTCATCAACGTGCCCGACCTGACCTACCGCGACTTCAAGCCGACATCGGGGCTGGAAGGACCGTTTACGCTTGATAAGCTCACTGCGGTCTGGAAGCCGCACAGGCTGTTGATTTTCCGGATCGACGTCTACAACGCCGCGATCGGGGTCAGGCTGGCTGACCTGCCCGCGGCGCTGGAAGCCGGTTTCGCGATTGCCCGGCGGTTCCGCCCGCATTTCGTCTACACCGTGCGGTTTGCGCGGCAGAGCCCGGCGAGCCTTTCGATCCTGCGGCACGAGCAGAATGCGGTGATCAACCTCGACGGGCTGGGCAAGAAGTTCTTCCTCGGTTCCGATGCCGACAAGGCCGCGCGCGCTTTCACCGCCGAACTGCGCAAGCGCGGCATTGCCTATGCGATGCACTGGGGCAAGGACGCGCCGAGCACCAAGACCAAGATCCTGGCTGACTACCCCGACGCCGTGACCGGCTGGAAGCGCGCCCGTGCTGCCCTGCTCGATCCCGCCACCGCCGCGGCCTTCGTCTCGCCCGCCTTGCGCAACTGGGGGCTGGTCTAGGGTCAGGACCCATTAACCGCGCCTTCGAGGCGTCGGAATGGCGAACATATCG
>JAHDXX010000171.1:5248-6812 GCA_023384025.1 Sphingomonadaceae bacterium | reverse complement strand
GGCCCCGGGCGCGCGGTGGTGGACGTGCTCACTTCCGGCTCGAAGAAGCGTCCGTCACCGCCGGGGAACACCTGGCGCTGCAGCGCACGCACTTCGGCTTCGATCTTGCGCAGGCGCGCTTCCGCCAGATTTTCCTGCGCGGTGGCGGGCAGCGCGGTCAGGCCCACGGCCATCACGGCAAGAGCGCCAACAAGCATGCGGCTGGTGCGGGTGATCATCGTCGGTCTCGCTCCTCAAACAGGTCCGGCCCGCGATCTTGCGTCCGCAGCGCGAACGCAGGCTGAACGTGCGGCAACCTGTGCCGAAAGGGGACGCGCCTGTCGAGCAGGCAAGGCGCCAAATCGGGGGAAAGCGTCAGCTTTCGGCAGGCGGACGGGCGAGCAGTGCCTCAGCCGACACCGGCACATCCTTCACAACGCGGTCTTCTTCCGAAAGCTTCGGCACTGGCTTCCCGCCAACAGTGATGCGCAGCGCGTCGGGTCGCCCGGTCCATATCTGCGGACCTTCAGCATCGGCAGGCACGACATAACGTTCGTTGGCGTCCATCTGCTTCTGCATCAGCTGGCGCCCGTCCTTGTCGTAGAACTTGACCCAGACACCCGCTTCGAGCGCGGTGAACACGACCTGCCCCCCTGTCGGGGCAGCCGCCACAGGTCCGCCAGCAGGCCGCGCGACCGGTTCGGGCTCGGGCGCCTGCAAGGGTGCCGGACCGAGGCCCGGTGCGAAATAGCTGCGGTAGAAGGCAAAGCCGCCCAGCGCGAGCAGCACGATCGCCACCAGGCTGAGCCAGGCAAGGCCGCGCGACGGAACCCGTGCCGGATCGCCCGGCTCATAGCGCGGGGCCGCCATCCGCTCTGCAGTGCTATCGCCGAGCTCGGTGCGAAGCTGCGCAATGATCTCGTTCTCGTTCAGCCCGACCGCGCGGGCATAAGTGCGCGAGAACCCGGTGGCGTATGTCCGCGAAGGCAGGCTGGCGAAATCGCCCCGCTCCAGCGTCTCGATATGGCGTTGCGGGATGCGTGTTTCCGCCGCCAGCTGTTCGACCGTCATGCCGGCAGCCTCCCGGGCACGGCGCAGGCGCTGGCCGGTGCTGTCGAGCGGCAACTGCTCCGCCTCGGTGTCGGTTTCCTCGGTCATTGCGATCCCATACGTTATGGTTTTTTATTTCTTGTGACAAAGGCCCTGCCGGGCTCCTCTGTCAAGCCTGTGCGGACCATCGGTGCGCGGCACCGGCCAGTCTGCGCAAATTCACTCATGCTCGATCCCGCGCTCGGTCGCCCAGGCGGACAACGCAGCCCGCATGTCCGGTGGCGGTGAAGCAAGCCAGCCGTTCATGGCGGCGGTGATTTCGCCTAGGTCGACCTTGCGCACCAGTTCCTTGATCGGGCCAACCGAAACCGGGGTGATCGACAGTCGCCGGATGCCGAGCCCGAGCAGCGCCAGCGCCTCGAGCCGCCGCCCGCCCATTTCGCCGCACACGCCCAGCTCGACCTGCTGCCCCACCACACCGAGCGATACCCGCCGCAGGAATCGCAGGATTGCCGGGCTAAGCCAGTCATACCGT
>JAHDXX010000171.1:0-5238 GCA_023384025.1 Sphingomonadaceae bacterium | reverse complement strand
GCAAGCTTGGGATTGGCCCGGTCAGCGGCGAACAGGAACTGCGTCAGGTCGTTGGTGCCGATCGACAGGAACGAGAGCTTCGGCGCGAGGATATCGAGCACTTCGGCCAGCGCCGGAACCTCCAGCATGGCACCGTAATGGATCGCTTCGGGCAAAAGCTTGCGGTGCTGGCGCTGAAACTTGAGCTGGGTGTCGAACACCGCCTTGGCGGCGTCGAACTCCCACGGTTCCGACACCATCGGGAACATGACATAGAGCGAGCGCCCGGCCGCCGCATCGAGCAGCGCCCGCGCCTGGGCCTTGAGCAACCCTTCGCGCTCCAGCGCCAGCCGCAACGCACGCCAGCCCATCGCCGGGTTTTCGTCGGCAATGGCCGATTCCTGCCGCAGATAGGGGACGGCCTTGTCGCCGCCGATGTCGACCGTGCGGAAGATCACCGGCTTGTCACCTGCCGCATCGAGCACGTCGCGGTAGAGCCGCGTCTGCCGGTCACGCTGCGGCAGGGTGGCGGAAACGAGGAACTGGAATTCGGTGCGGAACAGGCCGACCCCGTCAGCACCGGAGAGCTGCAAGGCGCTCATGTCATCGCGCAGGCCCGCGTTGATCATGACCTGGATGCGGGTGCCGCAGCGCGTGAACGGCTCGACATCGCGCATCGTCGCGTAGAGCGCCTGCCGTTCGCGCGATTTGGCAAAGCGCGCGTCGAATGCCTCCAGCATCGGGCCGGACGGACGGATGGTGACAACGCCCTTGTCGGCATCGAGTAGCACCATGTCGCCTTCTCGCACCGCGCCGCGCAGGCCTCGGATGCGCCCGAGCACTGGAACCCCCATGGCGCGGGCCACGATCACCACATGCGCGGTGAGCGAACCTTCCTCGAGGATCACGCCCTTCAGCCGCCGCCGGTCATATTCGAGCAGCTCCGCCGGACCGAGGTTCTTGGCGACGAGGATGGTATCCTTGCGCAGGCCCTGACTCGCTGCCGTTCCGATCTGGCCGCTGACGATCCGCAGCAGGCGGTTCGACAGGTCTTCCAGATCGTGCATCCGGTCCGCCAGCAAAGGGTCGTCGATCTCGCGCATGCGCATGCGGGTGCGCTGCTGGACCCGCTCGATTGCCGCCTCGGCGGTAAGACCGGAATCGATCGCTTCGTTGATCCGGCGCGACCAGCCTTCGTCGTAGGCAAACATGCGGTAGGTCTCGAGCACCTCCTCGTGCTCGCCCGCACCGCCAAATTCGGCCTGGCTGGCCATGGCATCGATCTGTTCGCGCATCCGGTCAAACGCGCGATAGACCCGCTGGCGTTCGGCCTCGGTATCCTCGGCCATGACTTGCTCGATCGTCACCCGTGGCTGGTGATACACCGCAATGCCGGTCGCCAGGCCCTTGACCAGCGGCAGCCCGGTCACTGTCTGGGGTTCGGTATTGAGTTGCGCTGTGCCGAGCGCAGCTTCCTCATCGATCAGCGCGGCATTGGCGATCAGCTCGCTGAGCACCATGGCGGTGGTCTGCAAGGCCTCGATCTCGATGTCCTCGTAGCGGCGCGGATCGACGTGCTGGACGCACAGGGTGCCCACCGCCCGCTCGCGGTAGACAATCGGCACCCCGGCAAAGGAGTGGAACTTGTCCTCGCCGGTTTCCGGGCGGTACTGGAAATCGGGGTGGGCCTTGGCCTCGGCCAGGTTCAGGGTTTCGACGTTGGCCGCAATCGTCCCGGTCAGCCCTTCGCCGATCGCCATGCGGGTGACGTGGACCGCGCTCTGGTTCAGCCCGCGCGTGGCGAACAGCTCCAGCATGCCGTCACGCAGCAGGTAGATCGAGCAGACCTCGCTATCGAGCGCCTCGCCGATAATCTCCACTACCCGGTCAAGCTTGGCCTGCGCGGGCAGGCGCGAGGCCATGACCTCGTGCATGCGGGTAAGAATGGTGCGTGCGGACGCTGCGGCTCCCATGGGGAACCGCTATAGCACAGGCCTTGCGATGCGAAACTGCTGTCTCGCCTGCGGATCAATCAGATCGCGGCAAGTTCTTCCTTGATCCTGAGCTTCTGCTTCTTGAGGGCCTGGACAGTCGCCGCGTCCGGTGCCGGCCGGTTCATTTCCTCGTGAAGGCGTGCTTCAAGGCCGGCGTGCTTGCTCTGCAAGGCGTGAACGTGGGCAGATTCCATCGGGCTCTCCTTCCATGGGTTGTTCCCTGGAGCGACTCGCCCGGGCGGACGAGCCGCTGTCAGCATCAAACCATACCAATTGTCGCTTGCGAACCCTTTATCGTTCCCTAAACGGCGAATACGCGCAAACGTGCGACGGAACGGAGCAGGCGGTGACCGAAGAGGAATTGCGCAAGCGGCTGGCCATGCTCAGGATCGAGCATCGCGACCTCGACGCTGCGATCCGGGCGCTGACCGAATCCGGTTCGACCGATCAGTTGCAGATCGCCCGCCTGAAGAAGCGCAAGCTGATGCTGCGGGACCAGATCGCGGTGATCGAGGACCAGCTGATTCCCGACATCATCGCCTGATGCCGCGCGCCCGGATCGTCCCGCAAAGGGACGGGGGAAAACTGGGCCCTTAACGCGGCGGGCAGCCTCTGGCCAAATGCAACGGCGGGTCGTAGCGCAGGCGGTGGAATGGGAAAGCCGAGCGACATCAGCGAACCGATCGTCGAATCGCTTTACAGCGAGGCGCTGGTGCTCGCCGACGAAGTGCGCGCGGTGTTCGACCTGCGCCCGGTCGAAGGGCCCGACTTCGATGGTGACCGGCTGCGGCTGGCCATGTCGGTCGAAGGCCTGCGCACCACCACCCGGATCATGCATGTGCTCGCCTGGTTGCTGAACCAGCGCGCCTATCTGAGCGGGCAAATTAGCGAGTTCTCGCTCCGCCGCCACGGCACCCTGCCGCCCGACCGCCCGTCCGACAGCGAGAACCTTGCCGTGTTGCAGCCGGAAACCCGTGCCCTGATCAGCGCGACCGAAGCGCTCCACGCCCGCGTCGCCCGGCTCGATGCAGCCTGGCGGGAAGGTTTTTCGGCACAGCCACCCGCGGTGCAGCGGCTGCGTGAGCGGCTCGGCCGCGAGCTGCGGATCGCCTCCAGCTAGACCGCTGCGAGCGCCTTGCGCCAGGCGCCGAGGCGAGCCTCGCGCACCGAGCCCTCCATCGCCGGACCGAACCGCCGCACGCCGCCGCGCATGGCCACCGCCGCCTGCGCCAGCGAAGGATGTATCCCCGCGCCGACAGCAGCCAGCATGGCCGCTCCCAGTGCGGTCGTCTCGACATAGTCGGGCCGCTCGACTTCGAGGTCGAGCACATCGGCAAGATCCTGCGCCATCCAGTCGTTGGCGCTCATCCCGCCGTCGATCCGCAAGTCCTGCCACGGTGCCCCGTCGGCGGCGAATGCCGAGGCAAGATCGGCCGTCTGGTGCGCCATGGCTTCGAGCGCGGCGCGCGCAATCTCGGCCCGCCCGCTGGAAAAGCTGAGGCCCGCAATCACCCCGCGCGCCGCCGCGTTCCAGTGCGGTGCGCCAAGGCCAGACAGCGCCGGGACCACGGTCACCCCGCCGCTGTCGGGGATCGAGCGCGCCAGCGCCTCGGTCTCTGCGGCGGTCCCGATCAGCCCGAGCGAATCGCGAAGCCACTTGATCAGGCTGCCGGCGACAAACACCGAGCCTTCGATGGCATATGTCCGCCGGCCTGCCTCCTGCATGAGGACGGTGCCGAGCAGGCGGTTGTCTGACCGGGGCAGGTCGTGCCCCTTGTTGGTCAGCACGAACGCGCCGGTACCAAAGGTCGCCTTGGTTTCGCCCGGCGACAGGCAGCCTTGCCCGATAGTGGCTGCCTGCTGGTCGCCCGCCATGCCGCAGATCGGGATTGCCTTGCCGAACAGCGCCCGGTCGGTCTGTGCCAGCTGTCCATCGGTATCGACCACTTGCGGCAGGGCTTCCACCGGCACACCCAGCAGCGCGCACAGGCCTGGATCGAACTGCGGCCCATCGAGCGCGAGCAGCAGGGTGCGGCTGGCATTGCTGGCATCGGTCACGTGAGCCGCACCGTGGCTCAGCTTCCAGGTCAGCCAGCTCTCCACCGTGCCCAGGGCCAGGCAGCCCGCGCGGTGCGCCTGTGCGACGGCCTCTTCGTGGTCGAGCAGCCAGCGCATCTTGGTGCCGGAGAAATAGGGGTCGAGCAGCAGCCCGGTCCGCGCGGTGACATCCGGCTCGTGACCTGCTTCCTTCAGTGCGGCGCAGAAATCAGCCGTGCGCCGGTCCTGCCATACAATTGCCCGGGCAAGCGGCTCGCCGGTGCTGGTGTCCCATGCGACCACGGTTTCGCGCTGGTTGGTGAGACCGATCGCGGCGATGCTCTCCACCCCGCCCGCCAGCTCGATCGCGCGGCGGGCGCAGGCGAGCGACTTGGCCCAGATCTCGCCGGCATCGTGTTCGACCCAGCCGGGTTGGGGATAGTACTGGGTGAGCTCTTCCTGACACACCGCCAGCTCGCGCCCGTCGGCGGCAAACACGATCGCACGGGTCGAGGTCGTGCCCTCGTCGAACACCAGAATATTGTCAGCCACACATTCCCCCAAATTTCTCTTGCGTGACATGCCGCAGGCAACCCCCCATATGCAAGCCATGGCTGGACCTCCTCCCGAACCTTGGCCGACCGGCCTTGCCGAACAATGTGAGCCGCTGGTGCGGCGGGTGCCCGCGCCCAACCCCTCGCCCTCGACCTACACGGGGACGCAGACGTATGTGGTCGGCACCGGCGAGGCAGTGGCAGTGATCGACCCCGGCCCGGCCGACCCGGCGCATATCGACGCGATCATTGCTGCCGTGGGTGACGCGCGGATCGCAGCGATCATGTGCACCCATACCCACCGCGACCATTCCCCCGCCGCGCGCCCGCTGGCGGAGCGGACCGGCGCGCCGATCGTCGGCTGCGCCCCGCTCGCCATTGACAGCGACCTGCCCCGCTCGGACGAAAGCTTCGACCATGACTATGCACCCGACCGGGTGATGGAGGATGGCGAGGCAATGACCGGGCCAGGCTGGACCCTGCGCGCGCTCGCCACGCCCGGGCATGTCTCCAACCACCTGTGCTTCGCGCTGGAGGAATCGGGCGCGCTGTTCACCGGCGACCATGTCATGGCGTGGTCGACCAGCGTGGTCGTCCCGCCCGACGGCGACATGGGCGATTACATGAGAAGCCTCGAGCGGCTCTACGAGCGGGACGACCGGGTCTACTACCCC
>JAHDXX010000170.1:6005-6823 GCA_023384025.1 Sphingomonadaceae bacterium | reverse complement strand
GAGCGCGCGCTCGCGGTCACCCCTTCGGCCAGCGCGCTGGCGCTCGCCCGCATGGCCGGGGCCGACCGGCGCGGGCCGACCGATCCGTTCTTCGGGCTGGGCGATCCGGCGTTCAAGGGCCTCGCCGACCCGCCGGTCGCCATCCCGGACGAAGCGCGCGACCGCAGCAGCGCGGTGGCGACCCGTGCGCCCGACGCCTCGGGGGCTTACTATCGCGGGCCGGTGGCCGACCTTGCCGCGATCGCGCGGCTCCAGCGTCTGCCCGGCACAGCCGTGGAGATCGCGACCCTCGCGCGGCTGCTCGGTGCGGGCGACAGCGCGACGCTGACCCAGCTCGACGCGACCGAAGCGGCCCTGCGCGCGCGCGACGCTTCGGGCCAGCTCGGCGGTGCGGGTCTGGTGGTGCTCGCCACCCACGGGCTCATCGCAGGCGAGATCAAGGGCGCAGCGGCGTCCGAACCGGCGCTTGCCCTGACCCCGCCGCCGGGCGTGGCGCAGGACGCGCTTACGCCGGACAACGACGGGCTGCTGACCGCGACCGAGGCCGCCGGCCTCTCGCTGGCGGCGGAGTGGGTCATCCTCTCCGCGTGCAATACCTCGGCGGCGGACGGGCGCGACCCGGACGGCCTTTCGGGCCTTGCGCGCGGGTTCTTCTACGCCGGGGCGCAGTCGCTGCTGGTGTCGCACTTCCCGGTGAGCGACCGGGCAACCCCGCTGCTGACGGCGGCGGCGGTGGCGGCACGGCGCGATCAGGGGCTCGCACGGGCCGAGGCGATGCGCGCCGCGCGGCGCACGCTGCTGGAGGACACCGCGTTCGA
>JAHDXX010000170.1:0-5995 GCA_023384025.1 Sphingomonadaceae bacterium | reverse complement strand
TCGATGCCGACGGGATGAGCCTCGCCCATCCCAAGGCCTGGGCGGCGCTCGCGCTGGTCGATCCGGGGGCCGACCCGCGCAACTGACGCAACAAACGACCCGGATTTATCCCCGCATCAATCTTTCCGCTTGCCTTCGAATCACGCGTCTGATTCCTTATGTTGGTGGTTCACGCCTGATCCGGAGACACAAGATGTCGTTGCTCGAAGCCCGCAAGACCTACAAGCCGTTCGAATATCCCTGGGCCTACGAGTTCTGGAAACGCCAGCAGCAGATTCACTGGATGCCGGAAGAAGTCCCGCTGGGCGAGGACTGCCGCGACTGGGCGCAGAAGATCAGCGAGCACGAGCGCAACCTGCTCACGCAGATCTTCCGTTTCTTCACCCAGGCCGACGTCGAGGTGCAGAACTGCTACCACGAACATTACGGGCGGGTGTTCAAGCCGACCGAGATCAAGATGATGCTGGCCGCGTTCAGCAACATGGAAACGGTCCACATCGCGGCCTACAGCCACCTGCTCGACACCATCGGCATGCCTGAATCCGAATATTCCGCATTCATGGAATACGAGGAAATGAAGGACAAGCACGACTACCTGCAGGTATTCGGGGTCGACACCGACGAGGATATCGCCCGCACGCTGGCCGCGTTCGGCGCCTTCACCGAAGGGATGCAGCTGTTCGCCAGCTTCGCCATGCTGATGAACTTCCCGCGCTTCAACAAGATGAAGGGCATGGGCCAGATCGTCAGCTGGTCGGTGCGCGACGAGAGCCTCCACTGCGAAGGCATCGTGCGCCTGTTCCACGAATTCGTGCGCGAGCGGGATTGCCTGACCAAGGCGGTCAAGGAAGACATCGTCGACATCTGCCAGAAGACCGTGCGGCTGGAAGACAACTTCATCGACCTCGCCTTCGAGATGGGCCCGGTTTCCGGCATGAGCGCGAAGGAAATCAAGAAGTACATCCGCTACATCGCCGACTGGCGGCTGGGCCAGCTCGGCTTGCAGCCGATCTACATGGTCGACGACCACCCCCTCCCCTGGCTCGCCCCGCTGCTCAACGGGGTGGAACACGCCAACTTCTTCGAAACCCGCGCGACCGAATATTCAAAGGGCGCGACCAAGGGCAACTGGCAGGACGTGTGGTCGAGCTTCGACAAGCGCCAGAAGGCCAAGCTGGGCACCGCCGCGAACGAAGCGGACGACGGTGCGGGCGGTGAGCCGGATATGTTCGGGGACGCTGGCGGGGTGCAGGCGGCGGAGTGAAGGAGTTGCCTCCAGTACGGAGGCACTTCCTTGACGTGAACGAAATAAGAACATAGCGATACCGGACAGGGCCGAAAGCGAGGGTGTATCGCATGCAATCGATCGAATTCTGTGCGGGTGCCGGCGGACAGGCTCTTGGTCTGGAACAGGCCGGTTTCCGTCATGCGGCCTTGGTCGAAATCGAGCCTGAATTTGCACAGACGCTGCGTCTCAATCGCCCCCAGTGGGATGTGCGTGCGAATGACATGGCGGAATTCGATGGCCGACCTTTTCGAGGAGTCGAGTTGTTTACGGCGGGCCTGCCGTGCCCGCCCTTTTCGGTGGCGGGCAAACAACTGGGCGAGCGTGACGAACGCAACCTGTTCCCGGCCGCATTGCGCCTGATCGATGAAATCCAGCCGAAGGCGGTGATGATCGAAAATGTGCGCGGATTTCTCTCCGCCGTATTCGACGACTATCGCACCCATCTCAAGGCGCAACTGGCCAAGATGGGCTACCATGTCGATTGGCGCCTGTTGAACGCGTCAGACTTCGGCGTGCCACAATTGCGCCCGCGCGTGGTGATCGTGGCCGTTCGCAAGGACATGGTCGAGGCATTCGACTGGCCCGATGTCCAGCCGCACAACCCGCCAACGGTCGGCCAATGCCTGAAAGACCTTATGGGAGAAAACGGCTGGCTCGGGACAGATCGCTGGGTCAAGCAGGCAAACGAAATCGCCCCGACGCTGGTTGGTGGCTCGAAGAAGCACGGTGGCCCCGACCTTGGCCCAACCCGTGCCCGTCGGGCCTGGGCGTCGCTTGGCGTTGAGGGGAAGAGCTTGGCAAATGCAGCGCCGGAGCGTGACTTCGTCGGCATGCCCCGCCTGACCTTGCGCATGGCCGCGCGGTTGCAGGGGTTCCCCGATGACTGGCAATTCCACGGCACCAAGACAACGCAATATCGCCAGATCGGCAATGCCTTCCCGCCTCCGGTTGCAAGGGCAGTGGCATCAAATCTAAGAATTGCACTAGCTGTTCAGAAGGTTTTTCCTGTAATGGCTGCCTGATGGGTTCACGTGATCTTCTCAGAGACTATTTTCTCGCCAACATAGGCCGGATTCTCGACAGCGAAGAGCTACGCAACGCATCGGGCGGCATAAGTGAATGGGCGCGCCGTATCAGGGAGCTTCGAAACGAAGAGGACTTTCAGATACTTACCCACAATGACCGATCAGACCTGAAACCGGGACAATACCTTCTTTTGACCGCCAAGCCGGAACCGGCATTTGAACGCGGGATATCAAAGGAGACCCGCGCGATCGTGTTGGATCGGAACGGTTTCACTTGCCAAATGTGTGGTGCAGGCGCTGGAGAGCCGCACCCGTTTGACCCATCTAGGAAGACACGTCTTCATATCGGGCACATTATTGACAAAACGATGGGAGGCACTGACGATCCCTCCAATCTTCGTGCTGTGTGCTCAGTCTGCAACGAAGGTGCGTCAAATATCACGCCAGATCGACCAACTGTAATGAAATTGAAGGCTCAAGTCCGGAAGGCTCGAGGCGACGATCAGTTGGAATTGCTCAAATTTCTTCTGTTGAAGTACCCCGATCAAGCCGCAGATTTTCTCAAGGACAGTTCGCGCGGGGAGTAATTCCGACTACTCCGCGTCTCTCTTCCCTCTGCGGCCTCTGCGTGAACCCCTTTCGCGAAGGTTGCGTTGGGTTCGCGCCAAGACGCCAAGGCACCAAGGGGTTGGGATGCGGGGCTTGTCACCTTCCAGCTATCGGACCGTGAGCAATGGGACGGGCGGCTGCGCCGCCGTTCGCCTCGCGCACTGCCCTCTTGGCCTCTTCGCATCTTGGCGCGAACCACCCCGGCGCAACCCACGCCGCAAGCGCCCCCTCAGCACCAGTCGATCCGCGCGCCGCCCCATTCCTCCGCCAGCCCCTCGTCCACCAGCACCGCGCCGAGGCTTGCTCCGTTCCGGTGCAATTCGCGCAAGGACCGACCGTACTTGTCGCGGTCGGGCGTGCCCGCCGGGCGGACCAGCGCGAAGTTCCCGGCGTTGAGCAGATCGGTCAGCCGCGCGGTCGCCCGGTCGCCAAGCATGGCCTCGCGCGCGCAATCGGGCTTGCTCACTTCGGGCGCGTTGATGTCGGCGACGCGGATCTTGGTGCCCTGGTACCAGATCGTGTCGCCATCGACGACGCAGGTGACGCGCACGCTGCCGCTGCACTGGCTGAAGCGAGCGCTTTCCCGGTCCGCCGGAGCGCTCGCCACGGCACCCAAGTCTGCCACAGCCAAGGCCCCGGCCCCGGGCGGGCCGTCCGTGAGCCACACCGCGCTGAACCCGGCCAGCGGCACGACCAGCAACAGTGGCCCCAGCCCGCGCGCGGCGGCGAGCCATCCGGTGTCCTGAGCGGGTCGGGTTCGTGCGCGCACCGGCCCTCGCTGCGCGGAGCGGCGCGTCGCAGTCGAGCGCGGCTTGCGCCGGAATGGAACCAAGTCGCCCATCATGCCAGCGTGCCACCACGCTGGTCACCACCGGGTTAAGGCCCTGCCGCCAGGCAAGCCGTGTGAACTGGCGGGTGCGGGATTGGTTTTGGGTTCGGTCACTCGCCCACCCCTAACCCCTCCCGCAAGCGGGAGGGGAGTTTTTGGGCACTACCTGGTCCCCCTCCCGCTTGCGGGAGGGGTTAGGGGTGGGCCTGTCCGCCCTCCCTAATCCGCTCGATCTCCCGCTGGATCGCGCGGGCGACGGCTTCGGCGTCCGCCATCACGTCAGCGTTGGTGAAGTGCAGCACATGGTAGCCGCGCGCTTTGAGGTCGGCGTCGCGGCGGAGGTCGCGGTCGGGATCGATGTCGTGGCTGAAGCCATCGAGCTCCACCACCAGCCTCAATTCGCGGCACAGGAAGTCGGCGAACCATGGGCCGACCGGCATCTGGCGGCTGAATTTCATCCCCAGGCCGGATCGCCCGAGAAACTCCCACAACCGCCGCTCCGCCGGGGTCGCGGCGTTGCGCAGCTCTCGCGCGCGGCCGGTGTTGCGGGGTTTCCATTCGGGCATTGGCCTTGTTCTTGCCCACCCCCGGCCCCTCCCGCAAGCGGGAGGGGAGAAGATGGCGCCATTCCCGATCCAACAGCGCCAAAAGTCCCCCTCCCGCTTGCCCCCGGCTTTCGCCGGGGCGGGTATCGGGGTTAGGGGTGGGCCTGTCTTCGCCCCGCTTGCCCCCGGCCTTCGCCGGGGCGGGTATCGGGGTAAGAGGTGGGCCTGTCTCCGATCCTCGCCCCCGCTACGAAAACCTGTTTCCTACACCGCCGCGATATGCTCCATCATCGCGGATGACCGCGCCCCGCACACCCCGCAATCCCGGCCGCCACAGGCTGCCGATGTTCCACCCCGTGCCGGTTGCCGCGCGAAGCGACGGGTGGAGCGCGCAGCGGCAGGGGGATTTCATCGGCTGGCTCGCCGCGACCGGCTGCGTGGCAGAGGCGGCGCGGCGGGTGGGGATGGGGCGGCAGAGCGCCTATCGGCTGCGCGCGCGGCCGGGTGCGGCGGGGTTTGCCGCGGCGTGGGATGCGGCACTGGGGGTGGTGCACCGGCCGGTCAATCTGGCGAGCGCGAAAGCGACAGGCCTGGCGGCCGGATACCGCTATCGCGCGGGGCTGGTGAAGGTGCGGATGCGCAACGGGCGCTTTCGCGCAAGTGCCTCGATTCCCGACAACAATGCCCTGCTGCAATACCTCGCCCAGCTCGATCGCGGGCTCGCCTCGCGCCCGCCGGGGTGGGAGTACGAGGGGTGCGGATAAGTGGCTTTTGCGGTCCATGTGGCCGGGGGCGGCCCTTGCGAGAGCCAGTCAGCCTCAGTCGTGCCCCCACGGCGCGGGCGGCGGGGCGATCGGGCGGGTCAGGTCGAACGCGACGCGGAACAGCCGCGCGTTCGCGCCGGTGCGGGTGAGCTGGTAGGCATAGGTGCCGCCCGCCGTGCCCGCCGGGTCGACCGTGACCTGCCACACGTTGGTGACCGAAGCGGCCAGCCCTTCGCGCCGGAACATGGCCACGCTCTCCGCATCGACGGGGAAGGCCTGGGTGCGTTCGGTGCCGGGCGTGGCGGTGTCGCCGCCGTACATGGTCACCGCGTCCTCGCTGCCGTCCTCGTGCCGGTGGTCGTGCTTGAGGCGCAGGCCGGCGGGGGTGCGGGTGATCAGCCATGTGCGGCTGCGGTCCCACGAGCCGTCGGCGCGCTGGATGTGGAACGGCACCGCGATCCGGCTGTCGGTGCATTCGCGCACGTGCATCGCCATGGCCATGCCGCGCATGTCGGCATCGGGCGCCTCGTCACTCACCAGCTGCCCGGCATAGGCCTTGCCGCAATGGCTGGAGAGCGCGGCCCAGAAGGCGTCCTGCGGGGCGGGCGCAGGTGTGCTCGCGCAGGCAGCGAGCGCCAGTGGCACCGGGGCCAGCAGCGCCCGCGCGGTGAAGTGCCTCATACCCCGAGCGTTTCGGGGTCCGGCATCGGCTCCCGCTTCTGCGCCTTGACCAGCGAGAGCACGCTGCGGATGATCACCCATACCGCGACCGCGATCAGGATCGGGATCCCGATCAGCACCACGGAGAGGACCACGCCCACGACCGAGCCGATCGTCCCGAACCAGAACGTGCGGATGAGGTAGGTGTAGTGGCTCTCCTCCCACCCCGCCGGGCTGTCGCCGCGCCAGACGTAGGCGAGCACGATCCCGACCAG
>JAHDXX010000169.1 GCA_023384025.1 Sphingomonadaceae bacterium | reverse complement strand
TTTTCGGCGTGCCCAAGGTGATCGAATGACGAGCGTAGTGACAAGATCAGTTCCCCTCCCGCTTGCGGGAGGGGTTAGGGGTGGGCATGTCAAAGTGGCCACCGTGCGCGGACAGGCCCACCCCCGGCCCCTCCCGCAAGCGGGAGGGGTGAAGGCATGACCGAACTTACCACTCTCGGCATCAAAGCCATTCGCGACGGGGTTGCCGCCGGTGATTTCACTGCGCGCGAAGTGGCGGAAGCGTTCAACACCGCTGTCGCCGAGGCCGCCGCGCTCAACGCCTTCATCGTCACCACGCCGGACCATGCGCTCGCCGCCGCTGATGCGGTCGACGCTGCGCGGGCCAAGGGCGATGCGCTCGGGGCGATGGCGGGCGTGCCGATCGGGATGAAGGACCTGTTCGCCACCAGGGGCGTGCAGACCACGGCGGCCAGCCACATCCTCGAAGGGTTCAAGCCCGAATACGAAAGCACTGTCAGCCAGAACCTGTGGAACGCAGGCGCGGGCATGCTGGGCAAGCTCAACCTTGACCAGTTCGCAATGGGCTCGTCAAACGAGACCAGCTACTTCGGCAACGTGATCTCGCCGTGGCGCAAGGCGGGATCTAACGCGGGGCTGACCCCCGGCGGTTCTTCCGGCGGAAGCGCGGCAGCGGTTTCCGCCCGGATTGCCCCGGCCGCGACCGGGACCGATACCGGCGGCTCGATCCGCCAGCCCGCCGCGCTGACCGGGATCACCGGGATCAAGCCGACCTATGGCCGGTGCAGCCGCTGGGGCGTGGTGGCGTTTGCCAGCAGTCTCGATCAGGCCGGGCCGATGGCGCAGGACGTGACCGACTGTGCGATCATGCTCGAAGCCATGGCGGGGTTCGACCCGAAGGATTCGACCAGCCTCGATCTGCCGGTGCCGCAGTGGGCGGCCAACCTCAACGCTGACCTGACCGGCAAGCGCGTGGGCATTCCGCGCGAATACCGGATGGACGGGATGGACCCGCAGATCGCCGCGCTGTGGGACCAGGGCATTGCCTGGGCGAAAGACGCAGGCGCCGAAGTGGTCGAGATCAGCCTGCCGCACACGCAGTATGCGCTGGCCGCCTACTACATCGTCGCGCCCGCCGAGGCATCCAGCAACCTCGCCCGCTACGACGGCGTGCGCTATGGCCTGCGCGACCTGCCCGATCCCGGATCGGGGTCCGGGACAGGCGGCTCCGGCCTGCAGGACATGTACGCCGCCACCCGCGCCGCCGGTTTCGGGGACGAGGTCAAGCGTCGCATCCTGATCGGAACCTATGTGCTGAGCGCGGGCTTCTACGATGCCTATTACAACCAGGCGCAGAAGGTCCGCGCCCTGATCGCGCGCGATTTCGAGCAGGCGTGGGACCACTGCGACGTGATCCTGACCCCGACCGCCCCCAACGCCGCCTTCGCGCTGGGTGAAAAGCTGAGCGACCCGCTGGCGATGTATCTCAACGACGTGTTCACCGTGCCCGCCAGCCTCGCCGGGCTGCCTGCGATGAGCGTGCCCGCCGGGCTCGACGCCGACGGCCTGCCGCTCGGCCTGCAGGTGATCGGCAAGCCGCTCGACGAGCAGGGCGTGCTTAACGCCGGGCTGGCGATCGAGCAGCGCGCCGGGTTCGTGACGAAGCCGGAGAAGTGGTGGTGACGATTGCTCTTTTGATCCTGATCATTTTGATCCTGCTATTTGGTGCTGCTGCGGTCAAGGGTTGGATAAGAGGAGCTGTTATTTGGATCTTTGGAGCGATCCTAGCAGTCTTTTTTCTGACGTTGTTCATCTCATATTTCGGTGAGGACGCTTTTTGGTGGACTCTTTTAGGAGGCGGGTTCCTCCTCTTTGTTGGTTCAATTTGGGCGCGATCTTATGACGAAGGCGAATCTGAGCATAAGCGCCGAGTGAAGCGTGCTCAGGAACAGCGCCGTCAGCGTCACAAAGAAGGTAAAGAGTAATGAGCACTTACCGCATCCAGGGCGCAACCGGCGAATGGGAGGTCGTGATCGGCCTTGAAGTCCACGCGCAGGTTACCTCGAACTCCAAGCTGTTCTCCGGCGCGGCGACCGCGTTCGGGGCGGAGCCGAACAGCCAGGTCAGCCTGGTCGACGCGGCGATGCCCGGCATGCTGCCGGTGCCCAACCGCGAGTGTATCCGCCAGGCGGTCCGCACCGGCATGGCGATCGAGGCGCAGATCAACGCGTGGAGCCGGTTCGACCGCAAGAACTATTTCTACGCCGACCTGCCGCAGGGCTACCAGATCAGCCAGCTCTACCACCCGCTGGTGGGCGAGGGGAAACTGCTGATCGAGGCCGACGAGAAGGCCGGGATCGCGGAAGACAAGTGGATCGGGATCGAGCGCATCCACGTGGAGCAGGATGCCGGCAAGCTGATGCACGACCAGCACCCGACCATGTCCTACGTCGATCTCAACCGCTGCGGCGTGGCGCTGATGGAGATCGTCAGCCGCCCCGACATGCGCTCGCCCGCCGAGGCGGGGGCCTATGTGCGGAAGCTGCGCAGCATCCTGCGCTATGTCGGCTCGTGCGACGGGAACATGGAAGAGGGCTCGATGCGCGCCGACGTCAACGTTTCCGTGCGCCGCCCGGGTGAGGAATTCGGCACCCGGACGGAGACCAAGAATGTCAACTCGGTCCGCTTTGTCATGCAGACGATCGAGCACGAGGCCAATCGCCAGGTCGACCTGATCGAGAGCGGCGGCACCGTGGTGCAGGAAACCCGCCTGTTCGACCCGGGCACCGGCACGACGCGCTCGATGCGGAGCAAGGAAGACGCGCACGACTATCGCTACTTCCCCGATCCCGACCTGCTGCCGCTGGTGCTGGAGGACGACTTCCTCGCCGAATGCCGCGCTTCGCTGCCGGAACTGCCCGACGCAAAGCGGCGGCGCTATGTCGAGGTGCTCGGCCTCACGCCCTACAACGCGCGCGAGCTGACCGCCGAGGTCGAGACTTTCGCCCGGTTCGAATCGTTGCTGGCGGAAACCGCCACCGCACTCGGCAAGGGTGAACCCGAGGTCGCAACGCAGGTCGCCAACTGGTCGCTCTCGGTCGCGCCCGGGGTGATCAACGCGGCTGGCGATGACGCCAACCCGGCCCACGCCACCGCCGCCGCGCAGGCCGCGATCCTCAGGATGCAGGCTGCAGGCGAGATCAGCGGCGGGCAGGCCAAGGAGATCTTCGAGATCGTCCTCAAGACCGGCCGCGCGCCGGAGGAGATTGCCGAGACCGAGGGGCTCAAGCAGCTCAGCGACACCGGCGCGATCGAGGGCGTGATCGACGAAGTCCTCGCCGCCAACGCCGACAAGGTCGCCGAATACCGCGGCGGAAAGGACAAGCTGTTCGGCTTCTTCGTCGGCCAGACGATGAAAGCGCTCCAGGGCAAGGGCAACCCGGCGGTGGTCAACGCGCTGCTGAAGGCGAAGCTGGACGAATAGGGCGTTTCCGGCGCCGGTAGAAATCCGAAATTGCAGTTGCCATGCAGCCGCTAGCTGTTAGATTTCTAACAGTATTCGATCAGGGGGTGACGATGGGCGCGGTATTCCTGCGGAAAATGTTTGCGGCTCTTGCGCTATTTGGCGCGCTTGTACCCATTTCCGTACATTCCCAAGAACGCACGGCAATTCGTGAAGGTTTCACACTGGACGCGAATAGCGGAAAAAGAATTTTGGTTTTTCGACCCTCGGTCAGGGTCGGCGAACAATCCACCGGGGGTATGTTCGAGCCGAATGCTGAATGGACTGACCAAGCCAGGGCGAATATTGAATCGTCTTTGACCGATTTCCAGGAGAAGCTTGGAAATCAAGTGATTAACGCGCCCGAGTTATATGGTGAAGACGCGCTTGATGTGGAAGAGCACATGGCTTTGTTTGCGGCAGTTGCTGATGCCGTAATCGAGTATCAGTTTTTCGTAGGTAACCGACTGCCGACGAAAAAGCGCGACAACAGGGATGGTGTATTTCAGTGGTCTATGGGGCCAAGTGTGTCGCAACTTCCTGGGGCGGATGGAGCAGATTACGCGCTCTTTATTTATAATAAGGACATGTATGGCTCGACTGGACGCAAGATACTTCAGGCTGTTGCGCTCCTGGGTGCAGGTGTTGCGGTATCGTCAGGTGAGCACAAAGGTTATGCCGGCCTTGTCGACTTGAAGACGGGCGACCTACTCTGGTTGAATGCTGACGGTGCGATGGGGGGTGACGTCCGAGAGCCTGAGGGTTCGCAAAAGCGGGTTCGGCAGCTACTAGAGGAATTCCCTGGTAGTAATATCGAGAAATAGAAATGACGAAGGGCGTCTACTTTCTTCTGCTTTGTATTGCGGGATTTAGCTCTCTCGAGACGTGTGCATACGCTTTGGATCCGGCTCTCCCTCCACCATTTGAGGGCGTTTATCAGCCGGTGGGCGTCGATGAGATTGGCCATTGGCGAGAAGACGATGAGCGCGAACGGGCATTGGCTGCATCCCCTCTTGTGATTAATGATGAAGCATTGAATTCTTATGTAAATGACGTCCTCTGTCGGACGGTTGGGCAAGATCGTTGCAGTTCGGTCAGAATTTATATAATAAGGAAGCCCATTTTTAATGCCACGATGAGTTATAACGGAACAATGAGGGTGTTCAGTGGGCTTTTACTTCGGGTGCGTAGTGAAGCCGAGTTGGCCACTGTATTAGGTCATGAATTCGGTCACTTTGAAAAGCGACATGTGCTCAGTCGGTTTAAGAAGACTAGAACAGGGACTGATATTTTGACGTGGGCTTCCGTCTTTGCAGCGATGGCTCCCAGCAGAAATACTCGGGATAACTATCAAAATCTTGAGATAGCTATTTATGGTGATATTTTCCGTTACAATAGAGAGCAGGAAAGAGAGGCGGATCGACTTGGTATCGGTTTTCTAAATCAAAGCAGAGTGCGACCGCAGGCGGCTTCTAGCGTTTGGTTAAATGTTATTGGAGAAGCAGAGGCCTCCGCGCGCGCTCGCGGATTGCGAAAGCCTAATTTTACAGGAATTGCTTTTGCCGCGTCCCATCCACCTGAAGGAGAGCGTGCTGAATACCTTGCAGCACTAGCCGATCCTGAAGGTGAAAGATGGGGGGATGGCAAGCAAGAATACAGAAAGATGATGGCTCCATGGCTCCCTATGTTCCTTGACGACCAAATCAAGCTGAACGATTTTGGTGCCACGGAGTTTATCCTTGAGAATCTCGCGGAAGATGGATGGACCGCGCCTCTCCTCTTTGCTCGTGGGGAGTTGTATCGCTTGCGTGGCGCACCGCGGGATCTCGTGCATGCCGTCGATTTCTACGGAGAGGCACTTGTTATGGATAACGACCATCCAGGAGCGCATCGGGGAATGGGTTTGTCGATGATTAAATTGGGTCGCCGTTCAGAGGGTTTGGCAGCACTCAGGCGTTTTGTGGAGTTGGCGCCAACTGCGTCGGACGCCGACATGATTCGGCTTATGTTGCCGCCAGGAGAGTGATGGCATGAAGAAGTGTTATGGATTTCTCGGTGGCGGATTTGCGTTTCTGGCGTTGGCAATTGCACCAGTGGCACATGCACATAAGCTGGACGGCTCGAAAAACCACTGGCGCGTAGCGGCTTGAGCTGATTCACTGCGCCTGCGTTGCAGAGGAGGCGGTGATGGCGGGACAGGCGGGTTTCTTCGATCTTTCGGACCGGTACGAGGCGCTGAGTGCGGCGGGCGATCCGCTTGAGCGCCTGGCGGCTGTTGTTGACTTTGAGGTTTTCCGCGGTCCGCTGGTAGCAGCGCTTCGGCGTAGTGTCCGAGGCAAGGGCGGCAGGCCACCGTTCGATCCGGTGCTGATGTTCAAGATCCTGGTTCTGCAGGCGCTGTACTCACTCTCTGACGAGGCTACCGAGTTCCAGATCAAGGACCGGCTGTCCTTCCAGCGGTTCCTCGGCCTGGGGCTCGACGGCACGGTGCCCGATGCGACCACGGTGTGGTTGTTCCGTGAGAGGCTGGTCAAGGCGAAGGCAATCGACCGGCTGTTCGCCCGCTTCGATGCCGCGGTGACTGACCGGGGTTATCTTGCCATGGGCGGGCAGATCATCGACGCCACGGTCGTGCCCGCGCCCAAGCAGAGGAACACCGAAGCCGAGAAGGCAGCGATCAAGGAGGGCCGAGTGCCTGAGGGCTGGAAGCCCGCCAAGGCACGGCAGAAGGATCGCGATGCGCGCTGGAGCGTCAAATACAGCAAGGCCAAGGTGAAGGAGGGCGCTGATCCCAAGGCGTTCAAGCCGGTCGACCTCGCTATCCCGATGTTCGGCTACAAGAACCATATCGGTATCGACCGGACCCATGGCCTAATCCGTACCTGGGGTGCCAGCGCCGCCAACGCTCATGACGGGGCGCGGCTTCCCGACCTGATCAGCAAGGACAACACCGGATCGGGCGTCTGGGCGGATACCGCTTACCGGTCGAAGAAGAACGAGGCGTTCCTCGCCAAGGGCATGTTCACCAGCCACATCCATCAGAAGAAGCCGCCGCGCCGGCCGATGCCCGAGCGTATCGCCAGAGCCAATGCTAAGCGATCCGCCGTGCGCTCGGCGGTCGAGCATGTCTTCGCCGGACAAAAGCACCGCATGGGCCTCATCGTGCGCACCATCGGCATCGCCCGCGCCCGTATCAAGATCGGCATGGCGAACCTCGTCTATAACTTCCAGCGGCTCGCCTGGCTCGAGGGGCGAACTGCGCCCGTATGATCCCGATCCGGCCCAAAAGGCCGGCCAACTACCCAGAAAACCCAGATCAATCCCGCCAAACGGCCGCTGCTGAACCGCCAACAAGCCGTACCGCCGCCTTCACGCCGAAATCAGACAGTTCTTCGAGGCTTCCA